>NZ_CP049366.1:1217616-1522020 GCF_014058425.1 Companilactobacillus pabuli | reverse complement strand
GTCTGTAACTGACGCTGAGATTCGAAAGCATGGGTAGCAAACAGGATTAGATACCCTGGTAGTCCATGCCGTAAACGATGAGTGCTAAGTGTTGGAGGGTTTCCGCCCTTCAGTGCTGCAGCTAACGCATTAAGCACTCCGCCTGGGGAGTACGACCGCAAGGTTGAAACTCAAAGGAATTGACGGGGGCCCGCACAAGCGGTGGAGCATGTGGTTTAATTCGAAGCAACGCGAAGAACCTTACCAGGTCTTGACATACCATGAAAAGCTAAGAGATTAGTCTTTCCCTTCGGGGACATGGATACAGGTGGTGCATGGTTGTCGTCAGCTCGTGTCGTGAGATGTTGGGTTAAGTCCCGCAACGAGCGCAACCCTTATTATCAGTTGCCAGCATTCAGTTGGGCACTCTGGTGAGACTGCCGGTGACAAACCGGAGGAAGGTGGGGACGACGTCAAATCATCATGCCCCTTATGACCTGGGCTACACACGTGCTACAATGGTCGGTACAACGTGTTGCGAACTCGCGAGGGCAAGCAAATCACTTAAAACCGATCTCAGTTCGGATTGCAGGCTGCAACTCGCCTGCATGAAGCTGGAATCGCTAGTAATCGCGGATCAGCATGCCGCGGTGAATACGTTCCCGGGCCTTGTACACACCGCCCGTCACACCATGAGAGTTTGTAACACCCAAAGTCGGTGGGGTAACCCTTCGGGGAACTAGCCGCCTAAGGTGGGACAAATGATTAGGGTGAAGTCGTAACAAGGTAGCCGTAGGAGAACCTGCGGCTGGATCACCTCCTTTCTAAGGATATGATGCTTAGCATCAACGGAAATACACAACGTTAAAACTTTGTTTAGTTTTGAGGGGTCTACTCTCAAACTCGTACCTTGAAAACTGGATATTAAGAATTAATGATTTAAAGAAACACCGAAAACTGCGCGATAAAAATGGATGTATTTCCATATTTTGTCAAGATTAAGTTATAAAGGGCGCACGGTGGATGCCTAGGCACTAGGAGCCGATGAAGGACGTAACTAACGACGATACGCCTCGGGGAGCTGTAAGTAAGCTTTGATCCGGGGATCTCCGAATGGGGGAACCCAAATATCGTAATGGATATTTACTTGTTTGTGAATACATAGCAATCAAGAGGAACACGCAATGAACTGAAACATCTAAGTAGTTGCAGGAAGAGAAAGAAAATTCGATTCCCTGAGTAGCGGCGAGCGAAACGGGAATAGCCCAAACTATGAAGCTTGCTTCATAGGGTTGTAGGACTGATGTTGTGAGAACAAAAGGTAATGATAGTTGAACAAGTTGGAAAGCTTGGCCAAAGAGAGTGAAAGCCTCGTAAACGAAATCTGACCCACTCCATTCAGTATCCTGAGTACGGCGGAACACGAGAAACTCCGTCGGAATCCGGGAGGACCATCTCCCAAGGCTAAATACTCCCTAGTGACCGATAGTGAACCAGTACCGTGAGGGAAAGGTGAAAAGTACCCCGGAAGGGGAGTGAAATAGATCCTGAAACCGTGTGCCTACAAGTAGTCAAAGTCCGTTTATGGATGATGGCGTGCCTTTTGTAGAATGAACCGGCGAGTTACGT
The DNA here is from genome assembly GCF_014058425.1 of Companilactobacillus pabuli. NCBI lineage: Bacteria > Bacillati > Bacillota > Bacilli > Lactobacillales > Lactobacillaceae > Companilactobacillus > Companilactobacillus pabuli. Next base: position 1,520,412 of record NZ_CP049366.1, on the reverse strand, counting down.
TAACATGCAAGGTTAAGATGAAAAGTCGGAGCCGTAGCGAAAGCGAGTCTGAATAGGGCGACTAAGTATGTTGATGTAGACCCGAAACCAAGTGACCTACCCATGACCAGGTTGAAGATGCGGTAAAACGCATTGGAGGACCGAACCCGTGTATGTTGAAAAATGCTGGGATGAGTTGTGGGTAGCGGTGAAATTCCAAACGAACTTGGAGATAGCTGGTTCTCTCCGAAATAGCTTTAGGGTTAGCCTCGGGGATTAGGATCGTGGAGGTAGAGCACTGTTTGGACTAGGGGCCCGTCTTGGGTTACTGAATTCAGATAAACTCCGAATACCATTGATCTATACCCGGGAGTCAGACGATGAGTGATAAGATCCACCGTCGAAAGGGAAACAGCCCAGATCACCAGTTAAGGTCCCAAAATTCATGCTAAGTGGAAAAGGATGTGGAAACGCATAGACAACTAGGATGTTGGCTTAGAAGCAGCCATTCATTCAAAGAGTGCGTAATAGCTCACTAGTCGAGTGATTCTGCGCCGAAAATGTACCGGGGCTAAGCATGATACCGAAACTGTGGATGTGTCGTAAGACACGTGGTAGGAGAGCGTTGTAATCGCATTGAAGCTGTACCGTGAGGAGCAGTGGAGTGATTAGAAGTGAGAATGCCGGTATGAGTAACGAAAGACCAGTGAGAATCTGGTCGGCCGCAAGACTAAGGTTTCCTGGGGAAGGCTCGTCCTCCCAGGGTTAGTCGGGGCCTAAGATGAGACCGAGAGGTGTAATCGATGGATAACAGGTTGATATTCCTGTACTAGTTTATTTTGTTTGAACGATGGAAGGACGCAGGAGGATGATGTGTGCGCGCTGATGGATATGCGCGTCCAAGCAGTAAGTCTTGATATGAGTCAAATGCTTATATCTTTAAGGACAAGCTGTGATGGGGAGTGAAATTTTAGTAACGAAGCACAATAACTCACACTGCCAAGAAAAGTTTCTAGTTAGAAATAAACTACCCGTACCGCAAACCGACACAGGTAGTCGAGGAGAGTATCCTAAGGTCAGCGAGTGAACTCTCGTTAAGGAACTCGGCAAAATGACCCCGTAACTTCGGGAGAAGGGGTGCTGGTGTAACAGCCAGCCGCAGTGAATAGGCCCAAACAACTGTTTATCAAAAACACAGGTCTATGCTAAATCGTAAGATGACGTATATGGGCTGACGCCTGCCCGGTGCTGGAAGGTTAAGAGGATCAGTTAGCTCTTGCGAAGCTGAGAATTGAAGCCCCAGTAAACGGCGGCCGTAACTATAACGGTCCTAAGGTAGCGAAATTCCTTGTCGGGTAAGTTCCGACCCGCACGAAAGGCGTAATGATTTGGGCACTGTCTCAACGAGAGACTCGGTGAAATTATAATACCCGTGAAGATGCGGGTTACCCGCGACAGGACGGAAAGACCCCATGGAGCTTTACTGTAGCTTGATATTGAGTTTTTGTGTGACATGTACAGGATAGGTAGGAGCCGTTGATTTCGGAACGCTAGTTTCGAAGGAGGCGTTGGTGGGATACTACCCTTGTTATATGAAAGCTCTAACCTACATCGCTCAGCGCGATGAGGGACAGTGTCTGGTGGGCAGTTTGACTGGGGCGGTCGCCTCCTAAAATGTAACGGAGGCGCTCAAAGGTTCGCTCAGAATGGTTGGAAATCATTCGCAGAGTGTAAACGTAAAAGCGAGCTTGACTGCGAGACTGACAAGTCGAGCAGGGACGAAAGTCGGAGTTAGTGATCCGGTGGTACCATATGGAAGGGCCATCGCTCAACGGATAAAAGCTACCCTGGGGATAACAGGCTTATCTCCCCCAAGAGTTCACATCGACGGGGAGGTTTGGCACCTCGATGTCGGCTCATCGCATCCTGGGGCTGTAGTCGGTCCCAAGGGTTGGGCTGTTCGCCCATTAAAGCGGTACGCGAGCTGGGTTCAGAACGTCGTGAGACAGTTCGGTCCCTATCCGTCGCGGGCGTAGGAAATTTGAGAGGAGCTGTCCTTAGTACGAGAGGACCGGGATGGACATACCTCTGGTGTACCAGTTGTGCCGCCAGGCGCATCGCTGGGTAGCTACGTATGGAAGGGATAAACGCTGAAAGCATCTAAGTGTGAAGCCCCCCTCGAGATGAGATTTCCCATTCCTTTATGGAAGTAAGATCCGTTAAAGAATATGACGTAGATAGGCTGCGGGTGGAAGTGTAGCGATACATGGAGCTGAGCAGTACTAATAGATCGAGGACTTAATCGAGTAAGAGTTTACAGCAGTTCGAAGTGTTTTGAATCATTGACTTAATATCTAGTTTTGAAGGTACGAGGCAAAATAGTGTGGTGGCGATAGTGAGAAGGATACACCTGTTCCCATGCCGAACACAGAAGTTAAGCTTCTCCGCGCCGAAAGTAGTTGGTGGGAAACTACCCGCGAGGATAGGGAGCTGCCACGCTGTTTTATTATTCCGGATTAGCTCAGTTGGTAGAGCATCTGACTGTTAATCAGGGTGTCGTCAGTTCGAGTCTGACATCCGGAGTTTTTTTTTACCTTGGAGAGTTGTCCGAGTGGCTGAAGGAGCATGATTGGAAATCATGTATACGGGTATTGACCTGTATCAGGGGTTCAAATCCCCTACTCTCCGTAAGCTTAATGTCTTTGCAGTTGTTGCAGAGACATTTTTTATCGGTTTACTCCAAGGATTACAAACTTATCGATAATTTTTTATAAAATGTATACACTATTATAATGTATATGATATAATTAATACCGTTGAGTTGTTGATATGCGCCCATAGCGCAATTGGATAGAGTGTCTGACTACGAATCAGAAGGTTGTAGGTTCGACTCCTACTGGGCGCACTACTTAAGACTTATGAGATTGATCTCATAAGTCTTTTTTTGTGCAATAAAAAAGAACATCTCGATTGAAGATGTTCTTATAGTTAATCAGAAATGCTATCAACAAAAGCTTGATAGTTTTTTTGTTCTCCAGTTTTAGTAACAGTCAAATTATTTAAATCGTTATTGTGTAGGTCTTGTTCATTTATTTGAATTTCATGAGTAAAAGTCGCATTGCCGATTAAGTGTAATTCACTGAGTTCCTTAATGGAATTTAGATTAACATGAGTTTTAACCATGCCACCTGGGTTGTAAACTGAAATGTCTTGCGTTGGATCGAACCCATTAGAGTGAAGCAAGGCAAAAATCAAACTAGTAGCTGACATGCCAGTTCCACAGGCATTTGTAAAGCCAACACCACGTTCATAGGTTTGAACGAATAGTTTGTTGGTGTCTAATATCTTAGCAAAACTGACATTGACTCCTTCAGGGAAGTAAGGATTAGTGGAGTTTAAAGTCTTTCCTAGAGTTCCTAAATCATCTTCATTGATTTCAGGTACGAAGCTGATTAGATGGGGATTAGGAACAGCTACAGCAGAAAATTTTTGCTTAGGTAAGAATTCTGGGATATTTTGATCGATCATTTCGGGCATTTGTTGATAACTGAAAGGTAGGTCCGTGTTGTTAAAGGATATAGGAGCAATTTCGACACTAAAGGCAGGAACACCTTCATAGAAATCTTCAGCTTTAGAAATGGACAAGGGAGCTTCAAGTGTCTCGACCTTGAATTCATTTAAATGATACTTTTCAGATAGGTAACGGCTAACTGTTCGTAAACCATTGCCACACATTTTAGCTTCGCTGCCGTCAGCATTGATGACACGCATTTTTCCCAGACAATTTTCACTAGTATCGACGACTAATAATCCGTCAGCACCGCCGAGTGTATTTTTGCATAGATTAATAGCTAAAGCTTTTAATTCATCGTCAGGTAAGGGAGTATCTAATAAAGTTTGATCAAGGATGAAAAACTTATTTTCTGAACCATGGACTTTGAGTAATTTTACCAATTTTTTCACCTCATTAATTGAAAAATTTCTTATAAATTTGTCTAACAGCTTCATCTGCATCTGATTCCTGTACACCTAGCATGATGGAGATTCGTGATGCACCTTGGTTGATCATATGGATGGCAATATTGTTGTTAGTTAGTGAATCAATAATTTTGCCGATTGTATTAACATTATGAGCAATGCTTTCGCCGACGACCATGATGATAGCGTAATCGTCGATCCACTCTAAGTAGTCAGGTTGCAAAACTTCTTTGACATCGTGACAAAGGTTGCTGATAGTAGTTTTATCCAATTTGGAACGATCGAAGATAACTGTCAAATCATCAATACCAGAAGGCATGTGCTCGTAAGAAATATTGTACTTATAAAAGAGTTGCAAGAGTTTCAAAGTAAAACCGACTTCTTTATTCAACAAGTAGCGGTGGATATAAAGGGCTGAAAAACGTTTAGAACAAGCAATCCCAGTGATTTCGTTTGAAGGATTGAATAAGAATTGTTCAGGGACGATCAAAGTTCCTTCAGCACTAGGGTTGTTGGTGTTTTTAACATTGACGGGAACTTGTCCTTTGACTGCTGGAATGATAGCTTCATCTTGAAAGACAGAAAAACCCGCATAAGATAGTTCTCGCATTTCTCGATAAGACATCTTCTTGATTGCTTGAGGATGCTTGACAACGTGGTTGTTAGCAACGTAAATGGCATCGACATCAGTAAAGTTCTCGTACAAGTCGGCATGCAAGCCGCGACTCAACATTGCTCCAGTAATATCAGAACCACCACGAGAAAAGGTAAAAATACTGCCGTCTTGACTGTAACCAAAAAATCCTGGGAAAACCAAACGGCTGTCTTCTGGTATATCAAAGTTCTCTAAATTACGATAAGTATCTGGTGAAATATCGGCATCATTGGGTTTTCCATGAACGATGATACCGGCTTTTTTAGGATCGACAAAAATTGATTTAATACCTTGAGCATTTAAAACTTCATTTAACAAAATAGCATTGAGAAATTCACCATGTGCTTTGAATGCTGCCATTAAATGTTCATTATCTGAGAAATCTGTTTTAGCTAAATTGACTAATTTATCTTTTAGAAGTTTTATGACTGAATCATCAAGTTTAAAATAGTCGCTTATTTCGTGATATCTTGAGATAATCTCCTTGATAATATTAGTATGATCTTCGTTTTCGATAACTTCATTAGCGTACTCGATTAACAAATCGGTAACTTTTGTATCGCCATGGTATCGTTTTCCGGGAGCCGAAGTAACGATTACCTTCCGTTCTGAGTCATCTTCAATAATATTGATGACTTTTTCAAATTGTTCTCCGGTTGCGAGGGAACTGCCCCCAAACTTAACGACCTTCATAACTTACACCTCTAAAATTAAATAGTTTTTAATGATGAGTGTATCATTTTTCCCTATTATGACAAGGAAAAAATATTAATTATTAGAAATATGAGAATATTTTTAATATCACTTGACGTATTATGAGTGTTGTTATAATCTTAATACCAACAAAAGAGGTCGCAATCGACATGAGTAAATGAGGGAGCTTCTGTAAAAGCTTTGAACTTATTGAAAGGGGAAGTTGCCGAAGCACTAAATTTTACAGGATTTAGCGAGCTGGGGCGTATTACAAGATGATACGAACTGTCGTGATCAAAAGTCGGTCACGTTGAGCTTATGACAAAATTGATGCAGATTATTTATGGATCTCTTTGTTATTAAGCAAGGAGATCTTTTTTATTTGGTAAAAGGAGCAGTGATTATGATAATAGATGATTTAAAGAGTGAAAATGGCCATTTGATGATTGGCGGCGTTGATAGTGTCGAGTTAGCAAAGAAATATGGAACTCCACTTTATGTTTTTGATATTTCTCAAGTCCGTAGCCAAATAAGAAAATTTAAATCCGCATTTGAAAAGAATAATTTAAAATATCAAATTAGTTATGCTAGCAAAGCTTTTGCTGTTAAAGCTATTTACCAAGTAATGAAACAAGAAGATGTTCATATCGATGTTGTTTCTGGCGGTGAATTGTATACCGCCTTGAGTGCTGGTTTTCCAAGTGAAAAAATCAGTTTCCATGGTAATAACAAATCTTACGATGAATTGTTGATGGCAGTCAAAGAACACGTCGGCGTGATTATGCTGGATAACTTCCACGAAATCGACTTGTTATCACAAATTTTGAAACAAGAAAAAACCACGATTAAAGTAATGTTGCGTTTGACACCAGGAATTTCTGCACACACACACAAATACGACCAAACTGGTCAAACCGATAGTAAATTCGGATTCGATGTTGAATCTGGTCAAGCAAACGAAGCTATGAAATTAGTTTTAGATGATGAGAATATGGAACTTCTTGGTATCCACGCTCATATCGGTTCACAAATCTTTGGTACACAAGGTTTCGTCATGTTAGCTAAGAAGATGATGGAAATTGCCAAGAAATTCCAAACTGAATTTAATTATTGGCCTGAAGTTATCAATCTTGGCGGTGGCTTTGGAATTAGCTATAACGAAGATGATGATCCAATTACCGCCGACGAATTTATTAGACAAATTGCTGATGAATTGAAGAAAACAAGCAACGATATTCCAGAAATTTGGATCGAACCTGGTCGTTCAATTGTTGGACCCGCAGGTTATACGCTTTATACTGTTGGTTCAAGAAAAGATATTCCCAATTTAACTTCTTATTTGTCAGTTGACGGTGGTATGGGTGACAACATCAGGCCGGCTTTATATCAAGCTAAATATGAAGCTGTTATTGCTAATAAGATGGATCAACCAAATGAGCAAACAGTTCACGTAGCTGGAAAATATTGTGAATCAGGTGACATCTTGATTGATCAGCAACAATTGCCTAAAACAAAACCGGGCGATATCTTAGCAATGTTAGATACAGGTGCCTATGGATATTCGATGGCAATGAATTACAATCGCAATCCAAGACCTGCGGTAGTCTTCGTCGAAGATGGTCAAGATAAATTAGTTGTTAAACGAGAAACCTATCAAGATTTGACTAGTTTAGATTTGGATTATTAATTTGGAGGAAAGATTTATGAAAAAAATGAATGCAGAAGAAATCATCAATTATATAGGAAACTCTAAGAAAATTACTCCCGTTAAGGTATATGTTCAAGGGGATGTTTCTAATGTGAATTTTCCTTCAGATGTGAAAGTTTTTAAGAGTAGTGATTTAGCAATTTTGATTGGCGACTATAAAACAATTGAACCAATTTTAAAAGATAATAATTTAACTGATATTTATGTAGAAACAGCTGCTCAAAATTCAGCTGTACCAATGTTAGATATCAAACACATCAATGCTCGAATCGAACCGGGAGCTATCATTCGTGATCAAGTTTCAATCGGTGAAAATGCTGTGATTATGATGGGGGCAGTTATCAATATCGGTGCAGAAATTGGCGACAAGAGCATGATCGATATGGGAGCTGTTCTCGGTGGTCGTGCCATTGTTGGTAAAAATTCTCACATCGGTGCTAATGCTGTTTTGGCCGGTGTCGTTGAACCTGCTTCTGCTCAACCAGTAAGAATTGGTGATAACGTTATCGTTGGTGCTAATGCTGTCGTTCTAGAAGGCGTTCAGGTTGGTGACAATGCAGTCGTCGGTGCTGGTGCCATCGTAACTAAAGATGTTGCTGAAAATGAAGTCGTAGCCGGAGTTCCTGCTAAAGTCCTCAAAGTTAAAGATCAAAAAACAACTGATAAAACTAAAATTGAGAGTACTTTAAGGAAGTTATAATTATGGTTTTAACAGAGGAGCAATTAATTCAAATAAGAAGACATTTGCATACTATTCCTGAGTTATCGATGCAGGAAGTAAAGACACATACCTATCTTCTCGAAGTGATAAAGCAATTTGACCAGACTAATTTGGAAATTAAAGAGCTACCAGAACTACCAACTGCTCTGTTGGTGTTAGTCAAAGGATCAAATCCTAAGCGTAATCTTGGATATCGTTGCGATATGGATGCTTTACCTGTAACTGAAGAAAATGGTTTGGACTATGCTTCAAAAAATCCTGGGGTGATGCATGCTTGTGGCCATGATATTCATATGACAGTTGGATTAGGGATTTTAAATTATTTCAGTGAGCATCAACCGCTTGATAATTTAGTTTTCTTTTTCCAACCAGCTGAAGAAGCTGATAGTGGTGGCAAAGTTGCTTTTGATTTAGGAGCATTCACTGGTGATTTTCACGTTGATGAATTTTATGGTCTTCATGACAATGCTCAATTAAAAACTGGTGTGATAGGTTGTCGCAATGGTACTTTATTTGCTGGAACGACTGAAGTAAATGTCACTATCAAAGGTAAAAGTGGTCATGCTGCTTATCCGCATTTAGCAAATGATGCGGTTGTGATTGCGGCCAACTTTATTCAACAAGTGCAAACGGTGATTTCTCGTAGTATCGATCCAATAAAATGTGGCGTGATTACTTTTGGCAAGATGGAAGCTGGCGTGATTCGTAACGTTATTGCCGGTTCAGCCCGTTTAGAAGGTACGATTAGAGGCTTGACCCAAGATATGATTGAATTTATTCGTCAACGTATCAAAGAAATTGCTAGTGGCTTAGAAAAGTCATTTAATTGTGAAATTTTAGTGGAATACAATCAAGGTGGATATTACCCAGTTGAGAATAATCCTGCTTTGACGAAACGTTTTATTAATTATATGAAGAATAATTCTCAAATTGATTTTGAAGAAACTGAGCCCAAAATGACCGGTGAAGATTTTGGGTATTTGATCAATAAGATTCCTGGAACGATGTTTTGGCTCGGTGTTGATAGTAAAGGTGCACTTCACTCAGCAGATTTCTTGCCCCATGAAGCTGCAATCAAAAAGGGAATTGATGCGATGGTCGGTTTCTTAAATTATCGTATGGATTTGGAGGAAAATTAGATGTTTGAAAATGTTGATTTAATGACAGCGATAATTACGCCGTTTGATGATAATGAAAAAATTGATTTTTCAGCCTTGAAAAAATTGACTGAACATCTACTAGATACAGGCAGTAAGGGTTTTGTCGTTGGTGGTACGACTGGTGAAACGCCAACTTTGACTGAAGCTGAAAAGCTGGAGCTTTATCAAAAATTTGTTGAAATTGTCGATGGACGAGTTCCTATTATTGCCGGTGCTGGTAGTAATAATACTGCTCAAACGATTGATTTTATTAAGAAAATCAGTCAGATTAAGGGAATCGATATGGCTTTGGTCGTGGTGCCTTATTACAACAAACCCAATCAACGTGGGATGAAAGCTCACTTTGAAACGATTGCTAAGAATTCTCCTTTGCCAATTATGATTTATAACATTCCAGGTCGAACCGGCGTTTTAATGGAAAAAGAAACCGTTGTTGAATTGGCTAACAATCCTAATATTCAAGGTGTAAAGCAATGTAATACCATGGAAGATTTGGAGTATATCGTTGAGCACGCTCCAAAAGATTTCAACGTTTACAGTGGTGAGGATGCTCAAGCACTCTTTGCTAAAGTAATTGGTGCCAATGGAGTTGTTTCAGTTGCTTCTCATCTCTATGGAACGGAAATGACTGAGATGTATCAGGCTTTGGACGAAGGCAATTATCAAATTGCTGGTAAAATTCAACGTCAATTAACACCAAAGATGGCTGCATTGTTCATGTATCCTTCACCTTCACCGGTTAAGGCAGCTTTGAATCACGTCGGTTATCAAGTTGGTGGTTGTCGTTTGCCAATCTTAGCTTTGAATGAAGCAGAACAAACTAAATTATTTAAAATTTTAGATCTTTAGGAGTTTTTTATGATAAAAGTTATTATTTCCGGCTTTTCTGGCTCAATGGGTCAAAAAGCCGTCAAAATGGTCAATGATGCAGAAAATTTACAATTAGTAGCTGGATTCAACCCTGTTGTGACTGATTTGAATCCTGAGACTTATGGTCTTGATAAAAATGTGAAAATTTTTAATAAATTGACTGATATTAAAACAGATGCGGATATTTGGATCGATTTTTCCATTCCCAGTGCCGTTTTTGAAAATACAAAATTTGCGATTGAACATGACATTCGTCCGGTAATTGGCACTAGTGGGATGAGTGAAGAGCAGACTGCAAAATTAAAGAAATTGGCTGATCAAAAAGGTTTGGGCGGTATTATTGCTTCTAATTTTGGTTTGTCAGCTGTCTTGATGATGAAATTTGCTCAAGTAGCAGCCAAGTATTTTGAAGAATCAGAAATTGTTGAAAAGCATCACGAAGATAAGATTGATGCGCCTTCAGGAACCGCTTTAAATACTGCTAGATTAATTTATCAAGCTAGAGGTCACGACCAAGTTCAACACAGTTCTGAAGACCCATTGCAGACGCGTGGTGGCGATTATCACGGAACTAAGATTCATGCTTTACGCTTACCAGGTTTTGTCGCTGATGAAGAGGTTATCTTTGGTGGCATTGGCGAAACTTTGACAATTTCTCAAAGTACGACTGATCGTCAATCATTTATGACTGGTGTAAAGTTGGCCATCAATGAAGTAGTTAAATTAGACCACTTAGTAATTGGCCTCGAACAAATTATTTAGAAATTATTTCAAAAAATTACAAAAACTCTAATAATTTATCGAGTTTTGTATTAGAATTAAACTACATTTAATTTTTAAGGAGTGTTGAAGAATGCCAGAATTAGATTCATCAGTAAAAAATGTAGTAAATGAAACGATTGCCCCTATGGGTAGATCAATGATCAGAGAGTTTGCTGAAAAATTTGCAAAAATTCCTGGTCTAGTTAAATTGACACTTGGCGAACCAAATTTTAACGTACCTGAACACGTTAAAACTGCTGCCATTGAAAGTATCAAGGAAAATAAATCTCACTATTCAGACCAAAAAGGTTTCTTAAGTCTTAGAGAAGCCATTTCAGGTTACTTGGATAAACAATTCGATCTTCAATACGATTCTGAATCAGAAGTTGTCGTAACTATTGGTGCTACAGAAGCTATCTTTGATACTTTTGCTGCCATCATTAACCCTGGTGACAAGGTAATTATTCCTACACCAACTTTTGCTCTATACATTCCAATCGTTAAGATCCTTGGTGGAATCCCGGTTCAAGTTGATACAACTGCTGACGGCTTCCAATTGACTGGCAAACATTTAGCTAAGGTTATCGAAGAAGAAGGCGAAGATAAGGTTAAAGCCTTGATGCTAAACTTCCCCGGTAATCCAACTGGTTTTGTTTACTCAAAAGATCAATTGCAAGAACTTGTTGATGTTGTAAAAGATAAGAACATGTACGTTGTTTCCGATGAAATTTATGCTGAATTGACATACAGTCACAAACATTTCTCAATGGCAAAACTCTTGCCAGGCAAGACAATTTTGATTAACGGTCTATCTAAGTCACACGCTATGACTGGTTACCGTATCGGTTACATTGCTGGACCAAAAGATTTCGTTGAACAAGCTAATAAGATGCATGCCTTCACCGTTACTGCTCCTTCTAATCCGGCTCAATTTGCTGCTGAAGAGGCTTTGAAGAATGGTATCGATGATCCAATTGCAATGAAGAAGATTTACCAAGAACGTCGTGATTACTTAGTTGATCAACTAAACGACATGGGTTACGAAACAATCTTGCCAGAAGGTGCTTTCTACACATTCTCCAGGATTCCTGAAAAATTCGGCTTGAGTTCAATCGAATTTGCCGATAAGTTGGCCACTGAAGGTCTCGTTGGTGTAACGCCGGGTGTTGCCTTTGGTAAAGGTGGAGAAGGTCATTTCAGAATTTCTTATGCCGCTTCCATGGAAGACATTCAAGAAGCCATGAAACGTTTGAGAAAGTTCACAGAGAGTTTATAAAAAATATTTAAGGGATGAAGATTTATGAGTGATGAATATACAGTAGCAATTTTGGGTGCCACAGGTGCCGTTGGAACACGTTTAATTCAACAATTAGAACAATCAACTATTCCTGTTTCAAAAGTAAAATTATTAGCATCAAGTCGTTCTGCAGGAAAGGTTTTACAATTTAAGGGCCAAGATGTGACCGTTGAAGAAGCCAAACCCGAATCATTCGATGGTGTCGATTTAGTTTTGGCATCAGCTGGTGGAGCAGTTTCTAAGAAGTTTTTACCAGAAGCTGTCAAACGTGGCGCTGTTTGTGTTGATAATACTAGTGCTTTTAGAATGGAAGAAGATGTTCCATTGGTCGTTCCAGAAGTGAACGAAGCTGCACTTTATAATCATCACGGCATTATCGCCAATCCTAACTGTTCAACTATCCAAATGATGGTTGCTCTAGAACCAATCAGAAAAGCTTTTGGTTTGAAGCAAATTATTGTTTCAACTTACCAAGCTGCCAGTGGTGCTGGTCAAAGTGCTCTAAACGAGTTGTATTCTGAAGCACAAGATTACTTAGATGGTAAAGACATGAAAGCCGATATTTTTCCAACGAAGGGCGATAAGGAGCATTATCCTTTAGCTTTCAACCTCTTACCACAAATCGATGTTTTGGAAGATAATCTTTATTCTCACGAAGAATGGAAAATGATCCATGAAACTAAGAAGATCATGCTAGGTGATATGAATTCACCTAAAATCAAGGTCACAGCAACATGTGTCAGAGTACCAGTGCCAATCAGTCACGGTGAATCAATTTATATTGAAGTTGAAGATAAGTCAGCTACAACTGAACAAATTCAACAATTGATCAAAGATGCCCCAGGAGCTGTCTTACAAGATGACCCTAAGCATCAAGTTTATCCACAACCTATTAATGCAGTTGGTAGTCGTGATACTTTTGTTGGTCGTATCCGTCCAGATTTGGAAAATGATGGAGCTTTCAATATGTGGGTCGTTTCTGACAACTTATTGAAGGGTGCTGCCTGGAATACAGTTCAAATTGCCGAAAGACTAGTTGCTGACGATTTGGTTCATGTAAAATAAATAAAATCAGTATGGAATGCAGAAATAAGTCTGCGTTCCATATTTTTTTTATTATTTCTGTTAAAATGTGAAGAGACATTTAATTTCAGGTGAGAAAAAAATGAAGCGAATAATGAATGTATTTAATGAGGGCGTTTTAGACCTGTTGGCTAACGCTGGAGTTGCGATTCCGTATTTTTTCTGTTTGACGTTATATAACCAAAATAAGAATATTTTCGTCTTTGCATTGCCATTTTTGATGCTCTATACTTTTAGAGCTTTGGGAATGCTGCTGACGACTTTTATTACTTTGCCAGCTTCGACGATGCTTTCAATGTCGAATTTATTTGGGGTAATTGGTTCACTTTGTATGCTAGGGGCTAGTAATCCAGTCTTTGGTATTATTGGTGGGGTCTTCTTAGGTTTGGCCTCCAGTTGGATTTGGCCGTACTATTTGACGGTTCGATCTCGAGGTAAGATGGACAAAGAATTTAAATTCAATCGAATGCATACTTTATCGATGGTTTTGACGATCATCTTATTATTGGTCGTTGAATTAATAGCCACAAAGACTAAATTATTGAGTCTGTCATTTATTTTATTAGCTTTCTTGTTCTTTGCTGCGATGGTTGGAGGTATGAACGTAACCCATCGTTTGACCTTCTATCAAGGTTTGGAAAAGAAGCCAAAGTTTCGGATCAATTCATTCTTTAATTTGATTGTGTTAGCGAGTTTGGTCATGCTATTGTTCATCATTCGCTACACACGTCTAAAAGAAGTTTCCAATACGATTGATTTAGTAATCAGTATCGCTGCTATTGTATTGTTCTTGATTCTTGCGTACTATCAATTGGGAGTTCATAAAAAGATGTTCCCAGTCAGTTTAGTAGCTATCAATCGTGGTGTCGTTATGAATTACGTTATGCTATATGCCATCTTCGACAGTACGATCCGTTTCAAATTCAATACGTTGATGCTAGTTTATACGATTTATTTAGTTGGTTTTGAGTTAGGACCAGCTCTGTTGAAAAAACATAAGAACTGGCGTTATCCTTTGCTACTGATAGGTCTAGTTTTGGCATTGTTTAATTATACGTATTTCATCGGATTGTTCTTATTGGCCGTATTCGTGGGGACTGATAATCGGATTTTAAACGATGCTTTATATACGAATCCAGACTTAGATTCTGAACGGGCTTTCTTGATTAAATATCAGTTATCCTGTGTCGGAAATGTATCACAACAGTTGATCTATATGACAACTATTTATTTCATCAGTTACTTTACAGATATTAATGCCTTAGGATTTTTTAATAATATTTCCAATGGTCCAACTAACTCGACGCTTTATGGAGTGCATTTATTCATTACTGCAATCGTCTTTATTTATGCGGCGGTCACATTTTATTTTGCTCGTGAAAAATAGTAATTTAAGTCATTACAACGCTATGAGATTTGTTTTATTGAAAGTATTTGAGCATAGTGAAATTTGATATTGTTAGGCAAACTTACAAGTTATAACGGCTGTTTGTGAAGTTGCTTCAATGATGTTTTTTAGAAATTAAAAATAAGACTACTATATATTGTATGCTTGTGTTATATAACACCAACATATGGTATTTAGTAGTCTTTTTTATTATTTAAAATTTTATAAGATAGTTATGTAGATCAAAGATAGGAGAGATATAAATGACCACGCAATTAATTCAATTGATAAAGATTCCAGTTGAAAAAAGAAGTGGCTTCAAAACTAAATTTTATCCATATAAAATCGAATTTGTGCTAGATAAATTAGATTTATCTCAAAGTCAACAAGACAATTTAATCGAAAATTTGGTATCTAAATTCATAAAACTTGATTCAATAACGACTAAACAGATTCGTCAAGTTATTACGGATAATTTAATGACACAGAATTTGATTCAAGCTGCAAAATCTTATCAAGACTATTTTATAAATGAACAAGAAAAATTTTCTCGAGCAACTAATGTGAAACTAAATATCGAAAAGTTATTTAACCGTAATGAGCAAGTGGTGCATGAGAATGCCAATAAGGATAGCAATATCTTCAATACTCAGCGGGATTTAGAGGCTGGTGTAGCAAGTAAAGCTTTAGGTTTAAAAATGCTACCTGATATTGTAGCTAAGGCCCATTTACGTGGAGACATTCATTGGCATGATTTGGATTACTCACCAGTTACACCTGAGACTAATTGTTGTTTGATTGATTTTAATGAAATGCTTACTAACGGCTTTAAAATCGGTAATGCTTGGGTATCTTCACCAAAGTCTATTCAGACAGCTACGGCACAAATGTCACAGATTATTGCTAATGTTGCATCGTTACAATATGGTGGCTGTTCAGCTAATCGAATCGATCAATTATTGGCACCTTTTGCGGAGCTAAATTATCAAAAGCATCTCAAAGATGCTCAAAAATGGATTGCTGTTGACAAGCAGGTCGAATTTGCCAGAGAAAAAACTAAAAAAGATATTTATGATGCTATGCAAGCGCTCGAATACGAAATCAATACTCTTTATTCGTCACAGGGACAAACGCCGTTTACGACGATTAATTTCGGTTTGGGGACGAGTTGGATCGAACGTACTATTCAAAAATCTATTTTAGAAATTCGTATCAAAGGCCTAGGAAAAGAGCATCGGACAGCAATTTTTCCTAAACTAACGTTTACCATCAAGCGAGGATTAAATCTGAATCCTGAAGATCCTAATTATGATATAAAACAATTGGCTTTAGAGTGTTCTACTAAGAGAATGTATCCAGATCTTTTGATGTATGACAAAATCGTTGAAATTACAGGCAGTTTTAAGACTCCAATGGGCTGTCGTTCATTTTTGCAAGGATGGCAAGATGAAAATGGCCGAGAAGTTAATTCTGGTCGGATGAATTTAGGCGTTGTAACGGTCAATTTGCCACGAATTGCTTTGGAGTCAAAGGGTGATATCAAGTTATTTTGGGAAATATTTGAAGAAAAAATGCAGATTTGTCACACTGCTTTAGAATATCGTATCAAGCGTACCAAAGAGGCCAAGCCTGAGAATGCGCCACTACTGTATATGTATGGTGCTTTTGGTAAGCGTCTAAAAAAAGCAGATTCTGTCGATGAATTATTCAAAAATGGTCGAGCTACCGTGTCATTAGGTTATATCGGCTTATATGAAGTTTGCACACGCTTTTTTGGCAATGATTGGGAGCAAAACCCTAAGGCACATGACTTTGCTGAGAGTATTACGAAGGCTTTAAATGAAAAATGTCGCAAATGGGCAAAAGAAAGTGGCTATCACTATAGTCTTTATTCAACGCCAGCAGAATCTTTAACTGATACTTTCTGTCGCGATGATTACGAAAAATTTGGCTCTATCCCTGATATTACTGCTAAAGAATACTATACAAATAGTTTTCACTTTGACGTCAGGAAGCATCCAAATCCTTTTGAAAAATTAACGTTTGAAGAAATTTTTCCTAAATATGCGTCAGGTGGTTTTATTCATTATTGCGAATATCCTAATTTACGTCAGAATCCTAAGGCTTTAGAGGCAGTTTGGGATTGGGCTTATGATCATGTGGGGTATTTAGGAACTAACACTTCAATTGATCAATGTTTTAAATGTGGCTTTCAAGGCGAATTTAAAGCTACGCCAAGGGGATTTTCATGTCCAGATTGTGGCAATAATGATCCGGAATTTTGTGATGTCGTAAAAAGAACTTGTGGATATTTAGGTAATCCTCAACAAAGACCAATGATTCATGGAAGACATGTAGAAATAGCTTCACGGAAAAAGAATATGACTTCGGAGATGATAAAAAATGCGGCCAAATATGAGAGAACCAAACAATCCGACTCCCAAAGAATGGTTGAGCGCGGACCACAGTCTTAAAAGAATTGCCGATTATAAACCATTTAATTTTGTTGATGGAGAAGGGGTTAGATGTAGTCTCTATGTATCTGGGTGTCTTTTTCGTTGTCCAGGTTGCTATAACGTTGCTGCTCAAGATTTTCGTTATGGGAAGCCATATACTAAGAAATTAGAAGACCAGATTATTAAGGATCTTAGCCAAAGCTATGTTCAAGGATTGACCTTATTAGGTGGAGAACCTTTCTTGAATACGGAAGTGTGTCTATCGTTATGTAAACGAATTAGAAAAGAATTCGGTCATACAAAGGATATTTGGTCTTGGACAGGCTATTCGTGGGATGAAATGATGCAGGAATCAGACGATAAACTAGAATTGTTATCTTTGATCGATATTTTAGTTGACGGTCGATTCTTACTTAGAAAAAAAGATCTATCGTTACAATTTAGAGGCTCGTCTAATCAAAGAATCATTGATGTGCCAAGGTCTTTAGCCAGTGGCAGCGTTGTAATATGGGATAAATTAATTAAATAATGTTATCAATTGATAAATGGCATCTATTTTAAATCAAATAGGTGTCATTTTCTTTGCTTTTTCTGACTTAAATCAGACATAATATAAGCTAAATTAGTTTCTTTCCAGATTAAATTAATGCTATGAAATCTACTTATGTAGCTTATTACAACTTTTTATTAAAAATGATAATTAAATGAGAATCATTCCAAAAAAGACTTTAAAAAAGATTTTAAAGCAGTTATAATTTGGGTAAAGATAATAATCGGAGGGATGTGTTTTTATGAACTCAGATAAGATTAAGTTATACGGAACTTTGACTATTGGTTTCATTGCTGCAGTGTTAGAGTTTATTTTCCATTTGCCAAGTTATGCCCAATTAATTATCAGTATTTTGGGTCTTTTATTAGCTTTGATTATGTTCATTGATATGATTAAGGTTTTAAAGTCTGGCAATTTTGGAATCGATCTGTTGGCTATTACGGCTATTGTGGCCACAATTGTTTTGGGGCAATATTGGGCTGGTTGGATCGTATTGTTGATGCTGACAGGTGGCGATACTTTAGAAGAATATGCTGCTAATAAAGCTAAGAGTGAATTGAAGTCACTTTTAGATAACACACCATCGAAAGCACATCTTTTAAAGGACGGCGACATAACTGATGTTGATATTGATGATGTCAAAGTTGGGGATGAAATTTTAGTTCGTCCTAAGGAACAAGTTCCAGTTGATGGTGTAGTAATTGATGGACAATCTGAAATTGATGAATCTTCATTAACCGGTGAATCAGTTCCTGTGAATGTTTCAAAAGGTAGTCACGTTATGTCTGGTTCTATTAACGGGGAAAATCCTTTCCAAATTAAAGCGGAAAAAATTGCGGCTGATTCAGAATATCAAGCTATTGTTAAATTGGTTAAAGAATCAGAAACTCATCCAGCTAAATTTGTTCGTTTGGCTGATCGTTATGCCGTACCATTTACTTTGATTGCTTATATTATTGCGGGTGTGGCTTGGTATGTTTCTAAAGATCCAGTTAGAATTGCGCAAGTTCTTGTAGTAGCTTCACCTTGTCCATTGATTTTGGCAGCACCGATTGCCTTTGTTTCGGGAATGAGTCGTACGAGTCGTAATGGTATTATTATCAAATCCGGGACAGCTTTGGAGAAACTCAATTCAGCTAAGACAGTAGCTTTTGATAAAACTGGTACGATTACGAAAGGAAAGCTGTTTGTAGATGAATTTAGAACAACGAACCATTTCGATGAAAAGACCGTTATGTCATATGCGGCCTCAATTGAACAGAATTCGAGTCACGTTATGGCGGAGGCAATTGTCGATTACGCTAGAAGCAATAATGTAACTTTGAAAAAGACTGATGATCTGAAAGAAATCACAGCTGAAGGAATTGTTGGTAAAATTGAAGGACATGTAGTAAAAGTCGGCCAAGCTAGTTTCGTTACAAAAGAAACAGTCGATGAAGTAAAAGGTTCGGGTGTGTATGTTTCAATTGATGATCAATACGCTGGTGTTTATAGTCTACTTGATCAAATCCGTCCAGAATCAAAAGCAACGATTGCTAAATTAAAGGATTTTGGTATCAAGAATATCTTGATGATTTCTGGGGATAAAAAAGAAGCAACCGAAATGGTTGCTTCAGAAGTGGGTATTACAAAGTCTTATCCAACTAGTTTACCAGCTGATAAAGTAAAGATTATCGATGAGTTAGATAAAGAATATCATCCAACTGTCATGGTTGGTGATGGTGTCAATGATGCTCCAGCACTAGCTTTAGCCGATGTTGGTATTGCCATGGGTTACAAGGGTGCTAATGCCGCCAGTGAGTCAGCAGATGCAGTTATTTTGCAAGATGACTTGAGCAAGGTAAGTACGGCAGTCAAAATTGCACATGATACGATGAAAGTCGCTCGAGAAGCAGTTTTGATAGGTATCTTTATTTGTATCGCCTTGATGTTAATTGCAGCATTTGGCTTAATTCCTACTATTATTGGAGCTATGTTACAAGAAGTGGTTGATACAGTAGCTATTCTTTATGCGCTTCGTGCTAGAAGTGATCGTTTATAGCCAGCCATAAGTATCTAGATTCATATCTCGTTTAGGCAATTTCGATACGTAAGGGTTGCCTTCAACAATAAAACGCATATTTTTTGAAGTCCAGGGTTCCTTATTCTTCACACCAATTCTAGGTGTCGCCAGAATATTCTTAGGAGTCTGGATTTTTTTGTCTGAAAAAATAAAGTTATCGGCATTTAAAGCAGTGCCAGATAAAGTTTTGTCCTTAATACCAAAAGCTGCCATCCATTTAGCTGGACCGTTAGTAATTTCGAATTTAGTTTTACCACGATTTTCTTCCATTAACTCCACACCTTCTAGTGGTTGAAGGGCACGAATCAAAATTCCGTTGGGTGTTCCGGCTTTTTGGACACTGATATCCATATCTAACCAACTGTGGATAGAATAAATATAAATTGTCCCTCCAGCTTGATAGAGTGGATCATTAGCTTTGGTGTGGCGTCCATTGTAACTGTGGGCCGCCATGTCGATAGGGCCCAAGTAGGCCTCCGTTTCGACAATGATACCGGAAAAGTTCCCCTGATCAGACTTATAAGAAAAAGTATGACCTAACATATCTTGGGCAATATCCATTGTATTGCCGTTTTCAAAGTATTTTTGCACGTTCAAAATCCATTATCCTCCTAATTTTGAAAAAAATTCAAAAAAGTTTAAAAAAAAGCTTGCTAGACCTCATTTATTATTGTATTATATTTCTTGTGCTTGAGAGAGCAATACATAAATAAATATTTATGACCCGTTGGTCAAGTGGTTAAGACACCGCCCTTTCACGGCGGTAACATGAGTTCAAATCTCGTACGGGTCATTTTGGAGGATTAGCTCAGCTGGGAGAGCATCTGCCTTACAAGCAGGAGGTCACAGGTTCGATCCCTGTATCCTCCATTCCAAAAGATAAAACATCTAACTTCGGTTAGATGTTTTTTTGTGCAATAAAAAAAGGATTTTCTGAAAATCCTTAAATAATTAAAATTAAGTTTCCAATTACACGATAAACTAAATTCGATTGATTGAAATTCTTGAAGAGTTTCAACAAAGACATGGAAACTACGAAAATAACGATGATAAGAGCCGTCCAGAGATTTATATAGTTCATTAAGAATAAGATTAGGCTCAAACCTGAAATGGCTATTAATTCAATGTAATCAAACTTAGTGCCTTCAAAATAGTTAATAAGAACTGTTGCTAAGTTGACTAATAATAAAGGAACTACGAAGGTTACTGAAATAAAATGCATGTAAGTAAAAGCAATTGCAATGGACATAAAACTAGGAACAACAAAATTTTCTACCAATGAAGTGAAGTTTTGATTATTAGCTGGCAAGTATCTCATTAGGTATAGGAATGCTAACTGAGCAAAAATCAAAATGATAACGAATATATTTAGCGACCTTAACGATAAGATTGCTAATAATAAATAGATGGCACTATATAAAATGTGAAAATATTTATTGGGATTCAATTTTAAAATGAATTCTTTGTACAAAGCTACCATAGCTACCATAATAATTAAAAATCCATGTAAGGAATAATTGTGCAAATCATGCATAAAAATAAAGATAAATGGAAAGATATGGTAACTAATAAATTCAATAAAAGTTGCAAGTAATTTTCTAGAGTTTAACTTATCCATAGCGACTCCTTTTAGTTATAAAATCATATTAATGTAGAAAAACTTTATCGTCAAATTGATTTTTTTCATGAAAACCAATTAGTTTTGTGTTAACCTATTAAAAGGTTCCTGATGGGATCCTTTTTTATTTTAAAGGAGAAGCCCTGTAACCGAAAAGGTGGAAAAGATATGTCAAAAAATTATTTATTTACTTCTGAATCAGTTTCAGAAGGACATCCAGATAAGGTTGCTGATCAAATCAGTGATGCAATTCTCGATGCAATTTTAACAAAGGATAAAGATGCACGTGTTGCTGTTGAAACTACTGTTACAACCGGTTTAGTTTTAGTTGTTGGTGAAGTTTCTACTTCTGCATACGTTGATATTCAAGCAGTTGTTCGTAAGACAATTACTGATATCGGCTATGATGGAACAAACCCTGGTTTCAACGGTAATAGCTGTGCCGTTTTAGTAGCACTAGATGAACAATCTCCTGATATTGCTCAAGGTGTTGACGATGCTTTGGAAGAACGTGGTAGTGATGATAAAGATCCATTGGATCAAATCGGTGCCGGTGACCAAGGTTTCGTATTCGGATTTGCAACTAATGAAACTAAAGAATTTATGCCTTTACCAATCTCTCTAGCTCACAAGTTGATGAGAAAAACTGCTGAAGTTAGAAAGAACCATACTATCCCATACTTGATGCCTGACGCTAAGTCACAAGTAACAATCGAATATGATGAAAATGATCATCCTGTTCGTGTGGATACAATTGTTTTAAGTACTCAACACAAAGCTGAGGCTAGTTTGGAACAAGTTCAAAAAGATATCAAGAAGTACGTTATCGACGAAGTTGTTCCTGCAAACATGATGGACGACAAGACTAAGATTTTAATCAATCCTACAGGTCGTTTCGTCATTGGTGGACCAGAAGGTGATTCCGGTCTTACAGGACGTAAAGTCATCGTTGATACATATGGTGGTTTTGCACGTCACGGTGGTGGTGCCTTTTCAGGTAAAGATGCTACTAAAGTTGACCGTTCAGCAAGCTATGCTGCTAGATACATTGCTAAAAACCTTGTAGCTGCCGGTGTTGCTGAAAAAGTTGAAATCCAAATTGCTTACGCTATTGGTGTGGCAAAACCAGTGTCAATTCACGTTGATACTTTTGGCACTAGTGATTTTGACGAAGAAAAAATTGAAGAAGTTATCAATAAATTCTTCGATCTTCGTCCACTAGGTATTATTAAAATGTTGGATCTACAAAGACCAATTTATAAGAAGACGGCCGCATATGGTCACTTCGGACGTACAGATATCGATTTACCTTGGGAAAAACTTGATAAAGTTAATGATATTAAGAAATTCTTGAATATTTAATCGGTGATTACAGAGGCGTTCTTAAAGGCAAACTTTAGGAAGGTCTCTTTTTTTATGGGAGGAATTATTTAATGGCACAGAATAAACAATCAAATGTCGTTATTGTCACGATTGCTGTTTTCATTGCAACCTTCATGACAGCGATTGAGGGAACAATCGTTTCGACTGCTATGCCAACGATTATCGGTAGTTTGCATGGGGTTAGTTTGATGAATTGGGTCTTCTCAATTTACTTATTAATGACTGCCGTAGCAACACCTATTTATGGGAAATTATCAGATATTGTCGGTCGTAAGCCAATTCTTTTGATAGGGTTGGTGATTTTCGTTATCGGATCAACACTTTGTGCGATGTCTAATTCGATGCTGACTTTGATCTTAGCACGTGTAATTCAAGGTATCGGTTCTGGAGCAATCCAGCCGTTGACTTTTACAATTATTGCTGATATTTATCCGCTTGAAAAAAGAGCTCGTATCTTAGGTTTAAATGGATCAGCTTGGGGAATTGCCGCTGTTATTGCACCGTTATTAGGTGGTTTCATTGTTGAACAGTTAAGTTGGCATTGGATTTTCTTGATCAATCTGCCTGTAGGATTGTTAACTATGGCATTGATCTGGTTCTTCTTTAAGGAAGAAAAAAGAGAACATGAAAAAATTAAGATTGACTATGTTGGCACAGTTTTATTAGTACTAGTTTTGTTGCCATTGATGTTGGCTCTACAAAATATTGGTAGTAAAAATGTTTTCTTGCCAATTGGTTTGGTAGTTATTTCAATTATTTCTATTTTTGCCTTTATTAAAGTAGAAAGACATGTGAGTGATCCAATCTTACCATTGGGATTGTTCAAGAATAAAACATTCGTGATCCAAAACTTAATGGCCTTATTAGTTAGTGGTTTTTTAATTAGTTTTGAAGCTTACATTCCAACTTGGATGCAAGGAATTTTAGGATTAAGTCCATCTATGGGTGGATTTGCAGTTACACCTAGTTCAATTGTTTGGATCTTTGGATCATTTTGGGCTGGAACGTTAATCAAAAAAATGGCACCTAATCGTGTCATTTACATTAGTTTATTCTTCTTGTTTGTCGGTAATGGATTGTTATTGTTGGCTAATCCAACGACGCCATTCTGGTACTTCTGTATGTTAGCAGGAATACTTGGCTGTGGTTTTGGATTGACAATTACAACAACGACAGTTACTTCTCAAACAGTTGTCGAACCAGAAAACGTGGGTGTCGCAACTAGTTTTAATACTTTAGTTAGAACTATCGGTCAATCAATGATGGTTTCTGTCTGCGGTATCGTCTTGAATACAGCTTTAGCTAAAGGTGCGGCTGAAAACAGTAATATTTCGGTTGATATGATGAATAAATTGATTGATCCACAAACCGCAAGTTCCTTGCCACATCAGCTTTTACCCAAAATGCGACAAATTCTTTTTTCTGGATTGCACAATATTTACGTAGCGGGTCTTGTACTATTAATAATAGGGTTAATTTTTAATGCCTTTGAGCTTAAGAATAAAAAAATTCTTGGTTCTAAATAATAGAGTGTTGAAAGTTAGGATGGTCGCTGCCAAGAGATATCCACCTAAGACATCGCTAGGGTAGTGGACACCTAAAAAGATTCGACTATATCCAATCAATATAACTGTTAACAAACAAATTGTGCTAATGATAATTTTGGTACTGATTTTTTTAAAGATGATCAGACTGATAATCAAAAGCGAAATGTACAGGGCAAATGAACTAGCTGAATGTCCGCTTGGGAAACTGAAACCACCAGCTTCAACATAATGGTGGTGGCTAGGACGTGGACGTTTGACGATGATTTTTATTAAGCTGTTAAGACCTGCAATGACCACTTTATTGAGAACGAGATAAATTCCAGCATAATAATACTTTTTGAAAATTAAAGCCAAGAAGATGATTGCGGTTACACCGATTGTTGGAAAAGTGTCGCCTAAGTTCGTAAAATTAGAAAAAAGACGAATCGTCAAACTATTATGATGATAGATCTGATTGATGAAGAAATTATCAAAATTGTTGATAAGAGTGGTATTTGTAGCTACATTGATAGCCCAAAAAACAAATAAACCTAAAAGAAATAAATTTAAAACAGATATTTTTGTAGATATTTTCATATTTTTTGATCTCTCTATTGTTTAAGTTTTTGTTAAGAAATATAATAAAGTATAAAGATTTTGAGGGAGAGCATATCTATGGTTATTACACGTTATGAACGCAAACTCGAAGATAGCCGTTTGACTAGATTAAATAATAAAAAAGCTAAGAACGCAAACTTACGAAGAAATTTGACGATTCTTGGGTCAAGTATGTTCGTTGGTACCGCAGTAGCTGAAGTCGGTTTTTCAAGACCTACTCCAGTTAAGGCTGAAGCTTTGTCTGTCAATAATTTGTTAAATCAAAATATTGCAACGGGGACAGTAACTCCAGTTAGTTCTAAAGGAGTTGGCGATGAGCAATTTATCGATTATATTGGTAATTCT
This sequence comes from Companilactobacillus pabuli, assembly GCF_014058425.1. NCBI lineage: Bacteria > Bacillati > Bacillota > Bacilli > Lactobacillales > Lactobacillaceae > Companilactobacillus > Companilactobacillus pabuli. The sequence continues at coordinate 1,495,561 of NZ_CP049366.1, read as the reverse complement.
GCCCGTAAACTAGCTTCTAATAACGATTTGTACGCTTCAGTTATGATTGCCCAAGCCATGGTTGAAAGTGGTTGGGGAACTAGTGGTTTAGCTAGCGCACCTAATTACAATCTCTTTGGTATTAAGGGAGATTATAACGGCGAATCAGTTAATATGGGGACTCAAGAAGACGATGGAACGGGTAGTTTGTATTCCATCAGTTCTAATTTTAGAAAGTATCCTTCTTACAAGGAATCGCTAGAGGATTACGTTTCATTACTTCGAGGTGGAACTAGTGGTAATTCTCAACTATATGCGGGTGCTTGGAAGAGTAATACTACGTCTTATAAGGATGCAACTAAGTATTTGACTGGTCGTTATGCGACCGATACGACTTATGCTGACAAACTTAATAGTATGATTGAGAAGTATAATTTGACGCAATTTGATGTCAATGCTTCAGATAAAGATCAAACTTATACAGTAGCTCAAGGAGATACTCTGCAATCAATCGCTGATAAATTTAATATGTCGACTGATACTTTGATGAATCTAAACGACTTGAAGACTGACAACTATATTTATCCAGGTAAAACTTTGACAGTGACAAAGATTATTGGCAATGAAAATAATGGTGTTACTATGACTAATTTGTCCAATAAGACTTCAGATGATACTGGCAATGTTGGTGATGCCTATGGTGACCAACAAGCTCCAGTTTTTGTACAAGATGAACGTGATGGTGTTGAGAAGTATGTACCATCTAGTGATGATGATTCTTCCACGATCGATGTTCAAAATGATTACAGCTCAAATGATTCAGATAGTGGTAGTCAAAGTAAGTCAGTGACTGTTCAAAATGGTGATACAATCGATTCCATCGCCACACAAGCTGGTACTTCAATCGACAATATTAAACAATTAAATAATTTAAATTCAGATTTATTGGTTGTCGGACAAACATTATTGGTATAAGATATAAAGCAACGGAAGTAGTAGATTATAAGAATACTTTTCAGAAAGCGTATGGGGATGTGAATGCGTAGATTCTTATTTTCGAACTCGTCCACTGATAATAGTTGCCGAACTTTTAGTAAGTGACTACGGTTAATCCTCGTTAAGGATTTCGAGAGTCGCACGAGAGTGTGGAACTTAGGTGGTAACGCGATAATTCGTCCTATGATTATATTTATATAGTCATAGGATTTTTTTTATAGGAGGAAAAATATGTACAATCACAACACCGTCGAGAAAAAATGGCAAAAGTACTGGAAGGAACATGATACTTTCAGAACTACTGAAGATCCAAATAAGAAGAACTTTTATGCTTTGGACATGTTCCCATATCCATCAGGTCAAGGGCTTCACGTTGGACATCCAGAAGGATACACAGCTACTGATATCATCGCTAGAATGAAGCGCGCTCAAGGATACAATGTTTTGCATCCAATGGGCTTTGACGCTTTCGGGTTGCCAGCTGAACAATATGCTATTAATACTGGTCATAATCCAGCTGATTTCACTGAAAAGAACATTCAAAACTTCAAACGTCAAATTAATTCATTAGGTTTTTCATATGATTGGAACCGTGAAGTTCAAACAACTGATCCTAAATTCTATAAGTGGACTCAATGGATTTTTGAACAAATGTACAAAAAAGGTTTGGCCTACGAATCAGAAACTTTGGTTAACTGGTCACCAGATTTAGGTACAGTTGTTGCTAACGAAGAAATCATCGATGGTAAAACAGAACGTGGTGGTTTCCCAGTTGTTAGAAAGCCTATGCGTCAATGGATGTTGAAAATCACAGCTTATGCTGACAGATTGTTGGATGACCTTGATGATATTGATTGGCCAGAAAGTATCAAGGAAATGCAAAGAAACTGGATTGGCCGTTCAGTCGGAGCACAGATTACTTTCCAAATAGCTGACTCAGATGATTCAGTTAACGTCTTTACAACTCGTCCTGATACAATTTTTGGTGTTGAGTACATGACTTTGGCTCCAGAACACAAGTTAGTTGATAAGATTACAACGCCTGAACAAAAGTCTGCTGTTGAAGCTTACAAGGAAGAAGTTTCTCACAAGTCAGATCTTGATAGAACTGATTTGAACGATGAAAAGACTGGTGTCTTCACTGGTGCATATGCTATTAACCCTGTAAACGGCAAGAGAATTCCTATTTGGATTTCTGATTATGTCTTAGTTACTTATGGTACAGGTGCTGTTATGGCTGTTCCTGCTCATGACGATCGTGATTTCGCCTTTGCTAAGAAATTTGACTTACCAATGACACAAGTTATTGAAGGAAACCTTGAAGATGGTGCTATTACTGGTGACGGTAAGCATATCAATTCTGATTTCTTGGATGGCTTGAACAAAGAAGATGCTATCAATCGTGCCGTTGAATACCTTGAAGACAAAGGTTATGGTGAAAAGAAAGTTAACTATCGTCTTCGTGATTGGGTCTTCTCTCGTCAAAGATACTGGGGTGAACCAATTCCTATCATTCACTGGGAAGACGGTACAACTTCACTAGTTCCAGAAGACGAATTGCCATTGAAACTTCCTGAAGATTCAAATATTAAACCTTCAGGAACGGGTGAAAGTCCATTAGCTAACTTAACAGATTGGGTCAATGTAGTTGATAAAAACGGTCGTAAAGGTCGTCGTGAAACTAATACAATGCCACAATGGGCTGGTTCATCATGGTACTACTTGAGATACATCGATCCACATAATGATGAAAAACTTGCCGACTATGACTTGTTGAAGAAGTGGTTGCCAGTTGATCTATATATTGGTGGTGCAGAACACGCCGTACTTCACTTGTTGTATGCAAGATTCTGGCACAAGGTATTGTATGACTTGGGTGTCGTACCAACTAAGGAACCATTCCAAAAGCTATTCAACCAAGGTATGATCCTCGGTAAAGGTCACGAAAAGATGTCTAAATCAAAGGGTAACGTTGTTAACCCTGATGATGTTGTTGAATCTTACGGCGCTGATACTTTGAGAACTTATGAAATGTTCATGGGTCCTTTGGATGCTTCAATCGCTTGGTCAGAAAATGGTTTGTCCGGTTCAGCTAAGTTCTTGGATCGTGTTTGGAACTTGTTCATCAATGATGATGACTACAGCACAATTCGTGAAGGTTTCTTGACTGATACGAACGATGGTAAATTGGATAAAGTTTACAATGAAACAGTTAAGAAAGTAACTGAAGACTTCGATGCTTTGCACTTCAATACTGCCATTTCACAAATGATGGTCTTCGTCAATGAAGCTCATAAGGTTGATACAATGCCAAAGGCTTATGCTGAAGGTCTGGTTCAATTGTTAGCTCCAATTGCACCACATATGATGGAAGAATTGTGGAGCAAGTTTGGTCATGATGAATCAATCTCATATGCTAAGTGGCCAACTTATGATGAAAGCAAATTGGTTTCTGATACAGTTGAAATTATCGTACAAGTTAATGGTAAACTTCGTGATAAATTAGAGGTTGCTACTGACACTGGTAAAGCTAAATTAGAAGAATTAGCTAGAAATGATGAAAAGGTTCAAAAATTCATTGATGGTAAGAATATCGTCAAAGTGATCGTCATTCCTAACAAGATTGTTAATATTGTAGTTAAATAAGACAAAAAAAAAGGCTTCGGATTTTCCGAAATGAACTGAACCCCATAAGTTGGAGTAGTCCAAACTTATGAGGTTCTTTTTATGTTTTCAAAAGAAATTAAAATTAAGGTAGTTCTTGATTATCTTTCAGGCAAAAGCTACACGTCTATCACTAGAAAGTACGGTATCAAAGGTTCCGCAACTATTTATCATTGGGTACGTTTGTTCAAAGAATTTGGAGTTGAAGGGCTCACCAACAATTACTCAAAGACTTTCTATGATTATTCGTTTAAAATCAAAATAATAACTTGGCGAGTCGATCATAGAGCATCATATCCAGTAACTGCTAAAAGATATAAGATCCGTAATCCTACGACAATCTGGCAATGGGAACGAGATCTTGAATCGGGTCGCCTAAAACCAAATGATAGGCGGTCTGGGAAAATGACTGATAAAAAACCACGTACGGCAGAAGAACTTAAACATTTAGAAGAAGAGAATCGTCGGCTTAAGATACGGGTAGCTTACTTGGAAAAATTGCATGCCTTAACTCAGAAGAAGAAAAACTCTCAAATCAAGAAAAAGCACAAATAATAAATGAGTTAAGGCAAGAATTCAACGAACCCTTGGCAATCATATTAGAAGTCGTAAACATGTCCAGTAGTAGTTACCATTATTCACAGAGCCATTCTTACAAGTCATATCCAGAAGAGCTAGTGTCTGAAATCAAATCAATTCGTACAGAGTATAAAGACTATGGATATCGCAGTGTAACAATGGAACTTCATAACCGTGGGATCAAGGCCAATCATAAATTAGTTCTTAAAATAATGAACAAACACGGACTCCTTTGTCATGCCTTTGATAGAAAAACTAGAAAATATAATTCTTATAAAGGAAATGTTGGCAAAAGAGCCAAGAACAAACTAAACAGAAGGTTTATTACCGATAGACCCTTTCAGAAGATCACTACCGATGTTACTGAACTTCGCTGGGGTAATGGGACCACATCAGAAAGAGCATATTTTACGGCATTCATGGATATGTACAGTGATGAGGTCATCAGTTGGAATATAAGTCTTCATCCTAACGTCGAATTCGTTACAGATACATTGGATGCGTTGATTGAGAGATTACCAGAACTGCCTTATCGAATGACGGTACATTCTGATCAAGGATTTCAGTATCAAAACTATGAGTATGTATCTAGACTAAAGAAAAATCGCATTATCCAAAGCATGAGTCGCAAAGCAACATGCTTGGATAATGCGATAATGGAAAGTTTCTTTCACATTTTAAAAGTAGGAACTGTACATAACAACGAGTACAGTTCATATGAACATTTGAAAGAGGAAATATCCAAATATATCTACTACTACAACAATAAACGAATAAAAGCAAAATTGGCCGGAAAGACCCCGGTAGAATACCGAAATCTTTCCGACCAACTTATTGCTTAAAATAAACTCCAATTAATGGGGTTCACTTCAAAACCTTTTTTTGTTGCAACGAAGAGGTAAGCTCTTTATTATCTTGTCTGAGATGATAAAAATAATGAAAAATTTGTTTGATTGCTATGAATAATTGCATGATGCAGAAACTGTGGGTGAGTTGTATTAAAATGGCTTATCCCCGAAACAACAAATTCATTCTAACATGAATTAATCTCAAAAAAGCTTTACAATTTATTCGTTCTGTAAAATTAGCGGTTCTTTTATAAATTAATTTGCTTTTTGCGTAATTTAAGAGTAATTTAAAATTTTTAGGATAAGAACTTTGCTATAATTAAATGGATAGTTTTTAAGGTGGTGCAAGTTTTGGGCGTAAATAAAAGCCAAGAAGAAGTAATGCCAGTTTTAAACCCTGAATCTCCGCAAGATACGATGTTAAAAGGGTCAGCTTGGATGACAGCTGGTAGTATTTTTTCTCGTATTTTGGGAGCAATATACATTATCCCATGGATGGCCTGGATGGGGTCTGATTATCCAGCGGCTAATGCATTGTTCGCAAAAGGATATAATATCTATAGTTTATTCCTGATTGTTTCAACAGCAGGAATTCCTGGAGCAATTTCTAAACAAATTTCACATTATAATGCGTTAGATCAATATGCAACCGGAAATAAATTATTCAAACATGGTCTCAAAATCATGACCTTTATGGGGGTCATTTTTGGGGCAATCATGTTCTTTGGGGCGCCACTCTTAGCAGTTATGTTTACTGATGGCGATCCAAGAAGTATTCCGGTTATCAAATCATTAGCGGTAGCCGTGCTGGTTATTCCTATTTTGAGTATTTTGAGAGGTTATTTACAAGGATATTCGGATATGGCTCCGTCCGCTATCTCACAATTTATTGAGCAAATTGCCCGTGTTATTTATATGTTGATAGCAACTTATATGATCATGATAGTAAGTAAGGGTAGCTATATTAATGCCGTTGTTCAATCGACCTTTGCGGCTTTCATTGGTGCTGCTGTGGCGATTGTTATTCTGATTTTAGCGATTTTAAAACGACTGCCAAGATTAAGAAGCTTGTCTCGTAATGGTAAACCTGTTGCAAATGTTAATGAAAATAACTTTACTCGCGAAATTTTCCAACAAGCATTGCCATTCATTATCTTGGATGCAGGGATAACATTTTTTAACTTGTATGATCAATCAACATTTAATCAATTTATGAGATTATTCGTTAATGCAAGTGGAGCACAATTAGATAATTACTACTCATTGTTTGGTTTTCAAGCTAATAAACTAATCATGATCATTGTTTCATTATCAACCGCTATGGCCGTTACAGCGGTACCAATCCTATCTGGATTGTATTCGAAGGGCAATAAAGAAAAAATCGAAAATCAAATTTCTAATACTTTGGAATTGTTCTTCTTCATTATGATTCCCGCATCATTAGGGATGTATGCAGTGGCCCAACCATTATGGACGACGTTCTATCGTTATGACGCTTTAGGTGTCTTGATGTTGCAGTTCTCATCTGTTATTTCAATATTGTTGGGATTGTTCACCGTTTTGTCAGCCGTTTTACAAGCGTTATATCGTAATCGCTTGGCTATTAAGTATTTCGTTTATGGTTTTATCGTAAAGGTAGTTGTGCAATTGCCAATGATTTGGTTATTCCACGAATTTGGTCCGTTAGTGGCTACAAGTATCGGTATGGGTGTTGTTTGTTGGCTTATGTTAGCAAAACTGCATGCAATTTATCCTTTCAATACCGGTCGGATCTCGAGAAGAATCAGTGGAATTATTTTATTCTCCTTGATAATGTTTGTTTCAGTATTATTAGTAAATTGGATAGTTTTCCACTTTGTTGGAAATTCTGATCGAATTATCAGTGTAGTAGCATTGATTTTGGAAGCTGGATTAGGTGGAGTTATTTACGGATACTTAGTCTTGAAGACGTCTTTGGCTGATAAGATTGTTGGTTCAAGAGTTGATCGTATCAGACAAATCTTGAGAATGAAATAAAAAAAGCGTGATTAAATTCACGCTTTTTATTTATCCTTTGAACTAAATTTAGCCATATATTTAGGGATTCTTTCTATAATTGAAGAAGGTAAAACAACATAATTTTTCTCGTTTAATTTATCACCAATTTCACTGTGTAGTAGAAGAGCTGCCTGAATCGTTTCTAAAGAGAAACCAAATTGACCAACAAACCCAGCAATGATACCAGTTAGAGTATCGCCCATACCACCAGTTGCCATGCCGGGATTTCCCGCAATGATTTTTGAAACTTGGTCATGATAATAAATTTCTGATTGATGCTTCTTCAAAACCAACAAGGCATCAGGATTCAATTCATGCAGATGTATTTGATTGTTTAATTCTATTTGTTCGGTAATAGCCAGATTAGAGAGGCGTTGCCATTCGCCTTGATGAGGAGTCAAAATGATGTTTGCTGTTGTTTGAAGTGGAATTTTTTCTTCAGCTATGATTGTTAAGGCCGAAGCATCTAAAATAACCGTTTGATCAGTCTTAGTATTATTTAAGACAGCTTTGACCAAACCTTTAGCAACCGTTGACGTACCTAATCCTGGTCCGATTGCAATAACTTGATTATTAATAATAGCAGTCAGCAAGGCTTTTTTATCATGATAATCAATCGTCATGGCTTCAGGGATTTTGATGTTAATAGCAGTGAATTTTTCGGGAGTTGTGGCAACGGTCACCAATCCAGCTCCACTGTGAATGGCAGCACTACTACACATGATAGCTGCACCACCGAATTGAGTTGATCCGGCGATAATGAGTATTTTACCGTAATTTCCTTTATATGATTCAGGATCACGTGGGGTAATAACTTGATTTAACACACTTTTACTAATTTTTTCCATTACAACAACCTCCATTTGTAGTATCATTTTCATTGTAATCTAATTGAGAGATTATTTGTATTATTTGCCGCTGTGGCGGAATTGGCAGACGCGCAACGTTCAGGTCGTTGTATGGTTTTCCATGTATGGGTTCGAATCCCACCAGCGGTATAAAAAAAGAGCTAGAACTGTAATCAAGCAGTTCTAGCTCTATTATTTTTTAGAAATCTTTTTCTCCTAAGGCATGTTGAGCAGCAATATTTAAAATGCTCCATTGTCTGTCAAAACCAGGTTGGAAGAAGAAGTCAGCATCGGCCAAATCTTCGACAGTTAGTTTATGTTGAATGGCTAAGGCCAAAACGTTTCCTTGAGCGGTAATGTCATAAGTTGAAAGAACGGCTCCACCTAGTAAAACGTGAGAACTTGGATTGAAGAATAGTTGGACGCAAACTTCAGGGTTGTCTTTGCCAGCAGGAACGTAAGCAGGTCTTAGACTGCCTGTATAGAATGATTTAGCGACTTCAACGTTAGAGCGTTTAGCAGTGAAGCTATTGAGACCACTTTCTGTAAAGTGATAATCAAAGACACTCAAAGCTGAAGAACCAACAACGCCACCAAATGGTAGAGCAGGTTGCTTTTCAAATAAATGTTTTACGACGTATCTAGCTTCACGACGAGCTACGGTTGCTAAAGCGATAGGAACATGATTGTCAGCTGGAATTGAGTAAGCCAATGTAGCATCACCAATGGCATAGACGTCAGGTAAATTAGTTTGTAGATATTCATTAGTTTTGATCCAACCACGATCATCAAGATCAACTGTGCCTTTGAGCCAATTAGTATTTGGTTGAACACCAGCGGCTTGAATGACAACGTCACTTGGAATTTCTTCTTTATCAGTTTTGACAGCAGTAACTTTGTCAGAACCAACGTATTCTTTGATATTTGCACTAGTAATGACTTTGACACCTTTTTCTTCAAGATGTTTAGTCAAAATGTCAGTCATTTCTTGGTCTAGGTAAGTACCTAATGGACGATCGATAACATCCATTAAGGTTACATTTTTACCAGCTTTGACACTGGCTTCAGCGGCTTCGATACCAATATATCCGGCACCAACAACTGTAATATTTTTAACGCTTGAATCTTCTAATTTATTTTTGATCTTAGTAGCCCAATCGTAACCACGCATCAAATAAACGTTTTCCAAGTCATTGCCTGGAACGGGGATAGACTTAGGCGTAACTCCAGAACTTAAAATTAATTTATCGTAAGGATATTCAGTTTGACTGTTGTCCTTAGTGTTGATAACAGTAACTGTCTTTTTATCAGCGTTGATTTTTGTAACTTGGTGATTATTGAGGATGGCAACATTTTCATCATCCTTGAAGTCACTAGGAGCAAAGTTACGAACATCATTGACGTCGGTAACGCTGTTTTCTAGATAAAGTTCCATCCCACAAGACATGAAGGAAACAAAATCTCCAGCTTCGAATAATTTAATATCCACGTCATCATAACGCTTTAATAATTCCAAAATTGATTGATGGCCACCATGTGAGGCACCAACAATTACTACATTAGTCTTTGACATAAAAAAACCTCCATATTATTAGAAAACTTGTCACAAATACAGAGTAAGCTTTAATTTGGTGGGTGTCAAAAGTTAAGTTAATCGACAACTGTAAATAAGTTAGCCTTAACTAAAAATGAGTTTTGAAAGAATTTCAGTGAGATTTTTGGCAGACATGACGTGACCTTCTTGATCGAGAATTGTTTCGATTTGTTTTTTGGTATCTTGTTCCTTGAGTTTTTTTAAATATTGAAAACCTAAGACAGTTAGACCATTAAATTTGATTAAAGTAACATATTTTAAAGGACTGACGACAGCCGAAATCAAACCATCGTTTATCATATTCAAAGTCATGTCTTGAATATTTTGAATCAAAAATGAATTAGGTTCGTCGCTGGCAATATAATCTTTAACGTTTTGATAATGTTGTGATTCGTCGAGTAGTGCTTGTAAGTCCTTGGGGTTTTTATCAGAAATGATTTCTAAAATCATCTTGTACATTTCAAAATCATTCATGTGTCCACAACCTTTCTATTAGCATTATAAATGAAATCATTGAATAAAAACGGCTAATTTTGACGATTCGTACAGATAAATCTAGTAAATAATTTGCACAAAAGACCCTAAAACCGCTATAATTAAAGGTAGAAATCAATTTAGGAGATTGGAATTATGATAAAGGAATTCAAAGAATTTATTAGCCGTGGCAATGTTATGGACTTAGCCGTTGGTGTAATTATGGGTGCTGCTTTTACAGCAATTGTACAATCTTTAGTAAGCAACTTGATCAATCCATTGATTGGTTTGTTCCTAGGTAAGATTGACTTAAGTAATTTAGTTTTCAAAGTTGGGGACGCAACTTTTAAGTATGGAACTTTCATTGAATCTATTATTAACTTCTTGATTATTGCTTTCGTAGTTTTCTTACTAGTTAAAGTGATGAATAAGATTATTAAGAGTCGCGATGAGGAAGAGGCTGAACCAGAAGAAGATAAACAAGAAGAAATGGTCATGTATCTAAAGAAGATTTCTGAAGCTTTAGATGAAAAGAAAGACAATTAAAAAAGCGAAACTAGATAATCATTCTAGTTTCGTTTTTTTAGTAGATACGTTTAAAGACTTCGCACAAACAAGGAATTTCATCATTGAATTCTTTGCCAGCAGCTTGGTATTCTTTTTTGAAAAAGTCAGTGTGTACTTCACGCCAGTAGTCTAAAGTCTGGTCGCCTTCACCTTCATGGTAGGCGTGTTCAGCGCTGACATATTTAAATGGAACAACTTCAGTAACTAATGTTTCAGTGATACAAAGTGGATTTTCATCACCATCTAAAATGATGTTATAGTCACCAACTTGGGGCATGTACTCATTTGGTTCATACAATTCATAAGCAGAAGTTGTGGCAGTTTTTACACCGTCATAAACTAAATGCGCTAATTTGTCTGGTTCGCCACCGAAAGTTGTAATATCTCCTAGTGGGTAGTAGAGCGAGTTTTTATCACGCAAAAAATTGAACCAATAATCTTGGATTTTTTCTTTATCCATACTTGGACACCTCATAATATCAGTATATTTTTATTAAAACATAATTTAACAAAAAACCACAAACTCAAATTGAATTTGTGGTTAAAAATTATTGAACGGAATCAACCGTTTGCCAAGTCCAGTGGCTAACGTATTTTCCACTCGAAGCGCCGTTTTGATTGGATCTGAATCTGATTTTGAGGTTTTTTAAAACGTCCTCGGTCAAATTAGTCTTGTATTCCCATTGAGGACCAGTTTTTTGAGCTGACTGACCGATAATCAATTCATCGCTGTTGATGAGTTTATTTTTCCAGTAAACATCGTGAACTAAGGATTCTTTGGGAATTTCAATTTTAGTATTTGCTTTGTCTGGAATATCGATATTGGCTAAACTATCATCGCCACCACCTTGATCATCGTGATGTTCTTCTTCTTTGTAGAATTTATCCATTTTTAGGCTAACTGAAATAGGGGGAGCATCTTGTTGACGATAATCGCCTAAAACAATATTTCCTTCTTTAATAGTTGGTTTAACTGGAGTACCACCAGTAGGAGAGACTGCTAAAGTTCCGAAGTCGATTTCTTCTGGAGCTGATAATGTTAAGCCACCAGGTACGTGTTGGAAGTAGAAACTATCTGTACCAACGAGACCTTCTTCATCGACAATTTTAAAGACGATTTTATTTTTGTCGAAGTTGTTGCAACAAGCAATATCTAAACCATCAATATCGCCAATATTTTGTTTTCCTGGAGTAGGATTGGGGATGTTTTCGCGGATGATTTTTTCATCGTGATTGTTGATTTGATAAGAAATAGATTTGATTTTTTTACTATCTTTATCAGACCAAGTTCCTTTAATATCAATCGATTCACCATAGACTTTATAGGGATTTTTAGAAGTTGCTCCTGGAGAAGTGACATCAATTTGTGGTTCGTTAGTAACTGGCTTACTGATTTTTAAAACGTGTTCTTGCATTTGTGAACGGTGTCCTTCTTTATCAATCATGTAGAAACGAATCGTATGCATACCAGGATCTAAACCCTTTAAAGGTAAACTAACTTTTGTGATGTCGTTGAGCTTACCATTAAAAGCGTCATTTTGAGATTGCGAACGATTAAAGAGAATTTGGTCATCTTCAGGATCTTCACTGTCAATTGAGTAGTACATCGTAACGTCAGTACTATCAAAATCGTACCAAGTACCGGTAATTGGTAATTTACCTTTGCGGTCTTGAAGTTCTTTGTCAGAAATTATTTGAGGGTTATCGTTAGTTCCGTGTAAATCTAGTTCAAAGACAGGATTAAAAGTTGTTCCTTTAACATCAATTTGTGATTCATATTCTAGTTTGATAGTTTGACCAGTTAATAAATCTCTAGGAGATGTTCGCATCGTTAAGCCAGCATCCCAAGTATAATCATTTTCTTTTACCCCCAGACGACCGCCAACTTCTTTTCTTTCGAGATCACCTTTGTCCCAGTGATCTGAAAAAGCATTGTAGAGTTTTTCTGCAACATATGGTGAACGATAGCCAGGGATATCATCGTTGAAAAACTTTGTCGGTTTGGTACCACCTATAAAACTCCAAGTATGATCGTCTTTTCCAACTTTCCATGGGTAATATCTTTCGTTAGAGGAACCAATAAGTTCAAGTAATCCCGGACTGTGCATGAATCCTTTGGTAGCAAGATAAGATTTACTTGAAGAACGACCAGCCCAGCCGGCAGGACCATTTTCGCGGTTTAGATAATAACTAGTTCGAACTTGGTTATCTCCAGATTGCATGTACATTCCACGCTGATTTCCAAGAGCACGTAATTTCACGTAATTTCCAATGGCCTTACCACGATTATCTCTAATTTCTTGATTATCTTTATTTAAAGAAAGGTCATGATTGGAAAGACCTACGAAGTTGCCGAAAGCATATTTTCCGGTATTTTTAAAAGCAATTTTTGTTTGTACGCGTCCAACTTTGTTGAAACTCAATTTAATAGTAGTGGTAATTTCTGGATTGTTACGACCTTTTTTATAGGCATAAAAAGCCTTTTGATGAAAAACCATTTTTTGTTCTTCAAATCCAGTTTGTGGATTAGTTCGATAATAAAATTTGGGTGTATCTAACATAGCATAGCTTTCACCAATTTTATTGGGACCACTAACACCAGGCACACCTTTACCATCACTTTCAACTACGTAATTATAAAGATTGTTTGAAGTATAACTACGTGGGGAACCAATCGATCGATCTTCAACTCCACGGGGATCTTCTTTTAGTCCCATATTGATAACTGAGAGCATGTCATAGTCATTTTCTTGATGATCACCGTAGTGGTCAGTATAAATGTGATTTCCTTTTCCTCTAGCACCGTCTTCGATTCGACCGTCCTTGCTTGCATATAAAACGGCAGTGCCTGGAGTCGTTAAACTATCGATTCGAGATTTTCCTCGAATACCAAAGGCATCACTGATCGACATTCTTTGAATAGCATAGTTATAATCTCCGAAGTATAAAAGTGGGCGGGTACTGGAACCATCACTATGTTCGAGAATAGGGCCTTCACTGACTTTTAACATTTCCGAGAAAACCCAACCAGATTCGTCCTCTTCATCATCAGCCGGAGTAACAATATCTCTAGTTTGATTTGTATCATTGACATCGTAATTAAAAATTTCCTCACCATTTATTTTATGAACGGATAAGGTAAATGGCTTTTGATTATCAACGAATAATTTGAAAGAGATTTTTTGGGGATCTAATTTGACAATAGTTTCATTCTTCTCTGAATCATGTAAAACGTTGTCTTCACCGAGTTCTTTTTTTAAAGTATCAATGTCGAGGACGTTTTTTTCAGTAGTTTTTAAAACCAATTCTTTTTGATCTTCTAAAACGTAGCTGACAATTATTTCAGTATTGTCCTTGTGTGGAAAAATTTGAGCAATATCAGCATCAGTTAGAGGAGTATCAGTTGTTTCTGCTTTGACGGAAGTAGTGCTGAATAATAATAAGAGACTACTAATTAAAATTAATAACAATAAACTTTTCTTTTTCATAAGATTCCTCCCATATACAACTTTGAAATCTTATCATTTTATTAAGAACCGACTAATTCAAAATTTCAGAATTGATTTTTTGAGAAATGAACTGTGTTTTATGAAAAAGAAAATAAAAAATATTAACCAATTCTCTTGTTTGAAGTTGGTTAATATTTTTTTACTTTTTTATTTATGTTTGATTGGCAGTTCGACAACAAACTCACTGCCGTGGGGGAGATTGTCACGAACGAAGATATGCCCCTGGTGGTTAGAAACGATTTGTTTAGCAATCGCTAAGCCGAGACCGTGTCCACCACTGCTCTGGTTTCTAGATTTGTCGACACGGTAAAATCTACCGAAGATTTTATCCTTATCGCTATCCTTAATACCAACGCCAGTATCAGAAATAATGAATTGATATTTAGAGCCTTCAACTTGATCGTAAATTTTAATAGTGCCATTTTTCGGAGTATATTTAGTAGCATTGTCTAATAAAATTATCAATAATTGTTTAATTTTATTACGGTCTAAGTATAAGGTAGGATGATGATTTAGATTGATTTGAAAGACTTTTGATTGAGAATTGATGATGTCTTTGAATGGTTCGATGGGATCTTTTAAAAATAATTGTGGTTTGGTATATTCAAAATTCAATTTGGTCGTAGCTTGGTCAAAACGAGCTAAATCCAACAGATTATTAGTTAATGAATTGAGGCGGTTGACTTCATCGAGTGAAACAGAAATGGCTTCTGCTTCGTCGATGATTTTTTTATTTGGTTTAGTCAACATGTACTCGAGTTTTCCTTGAATGATAGTCAAAGGAGTTCTCAATTCGTGAGCAGCATCGTTAACGAATTCGGTCTGTTGTTTCCAAGATTTGACAATTGGTAACATATTGATTCGTGCCAAGAAGTATGAAACTACTAAAGCTATGATCCAAAAGATGAAGAAAGTTAAAATAAGAATTTTTTCAAAGTTTTTCACAATTTGAATTTGGGTATCAATATTTTGCATGATTAAAACATAATGACCCGCGTACATCGGATTATTATTTTTTTTGGAAACTTTTATTAAAACCGATCGAAAGTTCATATTATGAACAACAATTGTTTGTTTCTTGTTAATATTTTTTTTATTTAATTTAATATTTTTCAAAGCCGAGTAACGGTTACCTAAACTACTTTTATTTAATAATTTACCATTATCGCTAAAAACTAAAATTGAAGCTTGAAACGGCATTTTAGGATTTGGTTTATTTCGTTCCTCGGGATGATTAGGTTCAGGATTAGGCTCATTTTGCTGGTGCATATTAGGCTGTTTTTGAACGGAAGCAATTTGTTCACGCATTTCTTTATCGATACTTTTGTAAGTAGATGATTGGAACAAATTAAAAATTATCAAACCCAAAGCCAAACTTAAGACGGCAAAGGCTGCCATGATAGATAGGAATAATTTGAATTGTTGACGGCGAGTAATTTTTGATTGTTTAGACTTCATTTTCATCTTGGAAAATATACCCAACATTTCTAATAGTTTTAATTAAATTGTCATTTTGCGATGGACGTAATTTTTTACGCAAATTACTCATATAAACTTCAACAACTGTTATGGAGGTATCAGAATCAAAGCCCCAAATTCGTTCAAATATTTGATCTTTGGTAAGAATAGTATTTTTATTTTGCAATAAATAAACTAATAGATCATATTCCTTACCATTCAAAGCAATTGTTTTGCCATCACAAGTAGTTTCATGCGTGTTCAAATTAACTTCGATATTTCTGATCCGCAAAATTGAGTCATCTGCTAAAGTACCACTTCTTTTTAGAAGCGCTTTGACTCGGGCCAGTAATTCTTCACGGTGGAAAGGTTTAGTTAAATAATCATCTGCACCTAAATTGAATCCATGAACCTTGTCGTCGATGTCAGCTTTGGCAGTCAAAATTAAAACTGGCGTATTGATTTTATCTTTGCGGATATTTTTCAAAACGTCGTAACCGTTCATTTCAGGCAACATGATATCTAGGATTATCAAATCGTAAACATCTTCAGTTGCAGCAAATTTTCCACTTAAACCATCGCCTTCGATATCGACCTTCGAAAAATCACTTAAAAAAGTAGCAATATTGTTAGCTAAATTTTCATCATCTTCAACTACTAAAATTCTTACACTATTTGACATTTTGTACTCCTTTTATTGATTCTGAATATAATTATAAGGCATTTTTTTTAATTTAAGCTTAATTTAAGCTATTTTGGCTAATCTTGTCCTTGTCATAACGAAAGGAACTTAAGCAGATGAAAAATAAATCACCTTTAAAATCGATTTTATTTTCGATATTAGTTTATTCAATCATTTGTTTCTTTATAAATATTGCTTTTTAAAGATGGGAGAAGATAAATGATGGAATCAAAAGACTCACGACGTGAAACAAGACGTCAAAATAGTTTTTTCGATAAATTAAGAAATATTAAGTATGATTATTGGCTGATTGCCATTTTGATTTTGGCAGCTTTTCTTTATGCCTGGAATATCTGGGAAGCGGGTGAAGCCAATAATTTTTATACGGCAGCTATTGTCAGTATGACAAAGAGTTTTAAAAACTTCTGGTATGCCAGTTTTGATCCGGCCGGCTTTATTACAGTTGATAAGCCACCGGTAGCTTTATGGTTCATGACGATCAGTGCCAAAATATTTGGTGTCCATGGCTGGAGTGTTGTTTTACCATCAATTCTATTTGGAATTGGTTCGGTTTACTTGATTTACAGCCTAGTATCTAAACGTTTTGGGAAAGTCCCAGCAAGAATTGCAGCGTTAGTTATGACTTTGACGCCAATTGTTGTAGCGGATTCTCGGACTAATAACATGGATGCAACGTTAGTTTTCTTCCTATTGTTGTCAGTCTGGTTCGTTCAAAAAGCAGTCTTAAAGCAACAGCAACGTTATCTTTGGATTGGCTTTGCTTTAGTCGGCTTTTCATTCAATATTAAGATGTTGCAAGCCTTTATGATTTTACCGGCACTGTATCTTTATTACTGGTTAAGTGCCAATGTTAATTGGAAAAAGAAATTAGCACATTTATCGATAGCAACGATCTTTTTAGCAGTTTTCACTTTAATTTGGCCACTATCAGTTGATATGACTAATTCTTCAAATCGGCCTTATGAAGGTGGTTCTGAAACTAACTCTGCTTTGGAATTAGCTTTTGGATATAACGGAACACAACGTCTTTTGGGCCAAACAACTGGTACAGGTGGAGCTTTCCCAGGAATGGGAAATAAATCATCTAAGAATTCTAAATCGATGATGCCACCATCAGGTTCTAAGAAATCTAGTGGTAAAAAATCCGCAAATGGCGCTCCAACACCACCTAGTGGAACCAAGAAATCTAGTTCAAAGAACAATCCACCAGCAAAGCCTAGTTCCAAAAAGGGTAATGCTCCAAGTATCCCTTCAGGTAATAAAAAATCTCAAGGTGGAATGACTGGTGGTGGCGGTGGTGCCTTTAATATTGGTACTGCTGGACCATTTAGATTATTGCAAAAAGAATTAGGACCACAAATTAGTTGGTTAATGTTATTAGCAATTTTCGGTGTGATTTCAAGTTATGCCTATTTCAGAGACTCTAAGAAGAAATGGTATGCTTTAACACCTCAAAGAAAAGAACTTTGGCTCTGGTTAGGTTGGTTGATTCCTGTCGGTGGATTCTTCTCTGTCGCAAGTTTCTTCCATCCATACTATACGATCATGTTGGCTCCAGCTATGGCTGCTTTAGCCGGTATTGGAATCTTCACGATGATCAAACAGTGGAAAGAAAAATCACCTTGGTCAATGTTATTGCCAATTTCAATTTTAGCAACAAGTATCTTGCAAGCATGGTATCTCAATGATTACTATCCAACTTTGAGCTGGATCTTGTTGATTGCTGGAATTATTATTTCAATTCCGCTATTCGTTTTACCTTGGATTGCAATCAAATTGAAAAATAAACGAGTTTGGCCAGTTGCAGCTTTGATAATTGTTATGTTGGCGCCAACTTGGTGGTCTTTAACACCAACCTTAGCTGGTTCTAGTGATGGAATTCCTAGTGCAGGACCATCTTTAATTTCTTCAGCTGGCGGCGGTGGCGGTATGGGTAATTCCCAAGTCGATACGACGCTATTGAAATATTTGCAAAAGCATCAAGGCAATGCGGAATATTTATTTGCTACTGACGATTCAAGTACTGCAGCTCCATACATTATTCAAACTGGTGAAGCTGTTATGGCTATGGGTGGTTTTAACGGAACAGATAAAGCCATCACTTTGAAACAATTTAAGAAATTAGTTAAAGAAGGCAAGGTCAAGTATTACTACTCTGGTGGCAAAACTGGTGGTTCTAATACTCAAATTGTAAATTGGATCAAGAAGCATGCTAAGAAAGTTACTTTAAGTAGTAGTAATACACAAACTAACAATTCCAGTTCAGTGACGGTTGCTTCGAAGACTAAATCCAATAGTCAAATGCCAGGTGGTTCAACTAATCCACCATCAAAACCTAGTTCTTCAGGTAATAATGGCAGTGCTCCAAGCGGTAATGCTCCTAGTGGAAACGCTCCAGGTGGCAATGCTCCAAGTGGAGGACAAAATAGCAACCCTCAAAAGCCAAATGGTAAGAAGAAGTTGACTAAGAAACAATTAAAGAAAATGAAGAAGTCCATGAAGAAAGGCCAACCTGGTCAAGGCCAAAATCAAGGACAAGGCCAAGGTCAAGGTGGACCTGGACAATCAGGAACACTTTATGATTTATCAAGTATTTATAAATAATCAATGAAAGGAATGTTCTTATGAAAAATCAATTAATCTCAATCGTTTTGCCGGTTTTTAATGAAGAAGCGGGTATTCAAGCTACGATTGATACGTTACTAAATTATATTGAGCAACAAGAAGAAAAGTATGAACTGATTTTTGTTGATGATGGATCAAAGGACAAATCAGTGGCAATCATTAAACGAGCATTGGCTCAAAATGATCACATCAAACTAGTTGAATTTTCACGTAATTTTGGACATCAGCTGGCTATTACAGCTGGTCTAGAATATACCAAGGGGGATGCGGTCGTAGTTATGGATGCCGACTTGCAAGATCCACCTGAAGTGATTCCTCAAATGATTAAAAAATGGCATGAAGGTTATCAAATAGTTTATGGTAAAAGAATGCAAAGAGATGGTGAAACAGTTTTTAAGAAGTTCACCGCTAAAATGTTTTATCGAACCTTCCAAAAATTAGCCACTATTAATATGCCATTGGATACAGGTGATTTTCGCTTAATGGATCGACGTGCTGTTCAGCAATTGTTGAAACTACACGAAAAAGACCCCTTTGTTCGTGGTCAAGTAACTTGGATTGGATTCAAGCAAACAAGTGTCCTGTATCACCGTCAAGAGCGGATTGCTGGGGAAACCAAATATCCTTTGTCAAAAATGATTAAATTAGCAGTTGATGGAATCACATCGTTTTCCATGAAACCTTTGCATTTTGTAAATCTATTCTCAGTTTTGCCTTTAGCTAGTGGAGTATTCTCATTGGGATACTTAATTGCTACAAATAGTTATAGCTTTGCATCAATTGGTGTAACAGTGTTACTATTCACATTGGGATTACTGATGCTATCAATTGGTATACTAGGTAGTTATTTAGGCAGAGTTTTGGATCAAGTAAATAATCGTCCCCGCTATATTGTTAGCAAGACCGAAGGATTTGAAGAAAGAAATAAAGGAATTCATCATTTTTCGGCTCGACAAATTAATAATTAAATAAAAAAAGAAATAGTCTTTTATACCTTAAAAGCTTTCATGCTTTTTAATTCCTAATTTATGTGTTACAGTAACGTTAAATTTGATAGTTATTAAGTTGTTTGATGGACAACGATTCTTATCAAATTGAACATGAACTATCCCATTCATAAAAAAGAAGCTGACGAACACCCAGTCGCCAACTTCTTTTTTTTATGGATTTAATTAATATACATCACCATTGTAAATTGAATTTTTAACAATTACATAGTCTACTTTGCGTAGAGAACTTAAATCTTTACCACCAGCATAGGAAATCGATGATTGTAGATCTTGTTTCATTTCAGTCAAAGTATCCATGATTTCTCCCTTATAAGGTACGAGCATTCTTTTACCTTCGACATTTTTATATTCACCTTTTTGGTATTGAGATGCAGAGCCAAAGTAGGCTTTATATTTTTGACCATCTTTTTCAATGATTTTACCAGGGGATTCTTTATGACCGGCGAGTAGGGAACCAATCATAACCATGTCAGCTCCAAAACGAACTGATTTTGCAATGTCACCATCATTTCTAACGCCACCGTCAGCAATGATAGGTTTACTAGCAGCTTTGGCACAAAGTCTTAAAGCAGCTAATTGCCAACCACCAGTACCGAAACCAGTCTTTAATTTGGTGATACAAACTTTACCGGGGCCAATCCCAACTTTAGTAGCATCAGCACCAGCGTTTTCCAATTCACGAACAGCTTCTGGAGTACCGACGTTACCAGCAATAAGAAAAGTTTCTGGTAATTTATTCTTGATGTATTTGATCATGTCGATAACACGATCACTGTGTCCGTGAGCGACGTCAATTGTAATGTAATCAGGTTTTAAACGTTCAGCAACCACTTGATCAATGAAAGTATATTCGTCTTTTTTAATACCAACACTGATAGAAGTAAATAAATCTTTTTGATTCATCATCTTGATGAAGTCAATTCTAGTTTCAGGTTCGAAACGGTGCATGACATAAAAATAACCATTTGTAGCTAACTTTTCAGCTAGTTTTTCATCAATGATCGTTTGCATGTTAGCAGGGACTACTGGAATCTTAAATGTTTTCGGACCAAATTTAATGGTGGTATCGCATTCAGAACGGCTGTCAACAATACATTTATTCGGAATTAGTTGAATATCTTCGTAATCAAAAACTTGCATTTATTATCCACTCCATTAATAACGAACAATTATTATTTTTATATTTCATTTCGTTCGTATCTATAATTTAACTGGAAAATTGAAAGAAGTCAATCGAATTCTGTTAATAAAGTTATTTATTGTGATAGAATTTTCGTATATGATTATTTTGTTATTTAATATTGGAATTTATTGAAAATTTAAATGAAAATATTTGACACTGATAAACGTAATTGGTAATATCATCATATTGTTAGTGAAACGCTATGATGATGGCGTTTATTAGCGACCTTCAAAAAATCGGTATATACAATAGGAGTGGTTAAAAGTGCAACAGTATACTGCAGAAGATATTACAAAAATGGTAAAAGATGAAAACGTTGAATTTATTTGTTTAATGTTTACAGATATCAACGGAATCATTAAGAACGTTGAAGTTCCAGTATCACAATTGGATAAAGTTTTAGCGAATAAAATTACTTTCGATGGTTCATCAATTGATGGTTTTACTCGTATTGAAGAAAGTGACATGCTTTTGCATCCCGATTTATCAACTTGGTTAATTTTCCCATGGGGAGAAGAACACGGTAAGGTAGCTCGTTTGATCTGTGATATTTACAGAACTGATGGAACACCTTTTGAAGGAGATCCACGTGTTAACTTAAAGCGTATTATCAAGAAAATGCATGACATGGGCTACACTCATTTCAACATTGGACCAGAACCAGAATTCTTCTTATTCAATATAGATGAACATGGAAACCCAACGTTACATCTAAACGATGATGGTAGTTATTTTGACTTCTCACCAGTTGATTTAGGTGTGAATGTTCGTAAAGATATTGTTTTAGGATTAGAAAAGATGGGCTTTGAAGTTGAAGCTAGTCACCACGAAGTTGCACCGGGCCAACAAGAAATCGACTTCAAGTATCAAGATGCTATTTCTGCTGCTGATAGTATCGAAACATTCAAATTAGTAGTTAAGACTATCGCTAAAGAACATGGTTTGTATGCAACCTTTATGCCAAAGCCTGTTCAAGGTATCAATGGGTCAGGGATGCATATCAATATGTCACTATTTAATGGTGATGATAATATCTTTGACGATGCTAATGATATGCTTTCACCAACTGCTAAGAAATTTATGAGTGGTTTATTGAAGCATGCACGTGCACTAACTGCTGTTAATAATCCAACTGTTAACTCATATAAGCGTTTAGTTCCAGGTTATGAAGCACCAACTTATATTGCTTGGTCAAGTAAGAATCGTTCACCTTTGATCCGAGTACCAGCAGCTAAAGGTAAGTCAAAACGTATCGAAATGAGAAGTGTGGATCCTACAACTAATCCATATCTCGCTATTGCATGTATCCTTGATGCAGGTCTTGACGGTATTGCAAGTGACTATGATCTAATGCCAGAAGTAAAAGACAATATTTATGAAATGTCAGAAGAAAAACGTCGTGAGGAAGGTATTGTTGATTTGCCATCAACTTTGCACAACTCCTTGAAAGCACTTCGCAAAGATGAGTACGTTCAACAATCACTAGGTAAGGGACTAACTAACAGTTTCTTTGCCGCTAAGAATGCTGAATGGGCAAGATATCAACAAACTGTTTCTCAATGGGAAAGAGATACTTACATGTCTCAATATTAAAATAAAAAGCTTGATCGTAAGGTCAAGCTTTTTTGCTACAGTGATTTGAAATCGCCTTCAAAAGCCTATTAATTCAATGTTTAACTAAATATTTTTATATAGGCTAATCACTGGTATTTACCAAAATTTAATGTTAAGATTTGGCGTAATCAAAATTCTGATTACTGCTTTCCCCCCAGAGAGCATAAAGACCTCAACCATTTTGGTTGAGGTCTTTTTTTAATCTCTAGTAATGCTTAAAACAGCGGTTGTCTTTAAGGAGTTTTTATTGTCCTTGCCGATTGTGATCCAATCAGCAGCGCTGATTAAACCTTCAATTTTGTTTTCTTCATCTTGTTCGGAAACTTTTCCGTCCTCGAAGTTCCCTTTAAAAATGCAATCTAAGTAATAGTGATCATCGTTACTTGCCATTAACGATGATTGATATTTCCATGCAATGATGTAAGTGTCCTCATTGATTTCAATAGTAGTACCATCTACTAAATTTATCTTTATAGCCATGTTACCGCCTCCCTTAGCTTTTATTATAGCAAAAGTAAGGCCTTACAAAGCGTAAGAGGGTAAAATATTAAAAGAGAAATAATAGATGACTATTATATGTGCTTATAAAGCTTGTGACGGTGTATATTGAACTGTTTGATAAAACACCAATAATTGGAGTAATTTGGCTTAAATTAGACTACAAAGTTATTTAAAACGTGTTTTTCCAGAAAATAATATAAAAAAGACCTTGAATGACATCGATCATTCAAAGTCTTTTATTTCTAACGAGTTATGATAATTAAAAAAATCGCAAAAAAGATAACATCCAGAATGGCCGACCATTCGTACCATTTATCTGGCTTATTAAACTCTACAGTGTTATGCCCTCTTCTATGAGGGTACCACGACGGATATTCTTTTTTGGACATATTCTTCATTTTGCATCTTCTCCTTATTATCTAAGTCCATTATATCGAGAATGTTTAAATTATGCCACCATAAATCAAAAATGCAAGTTTTATTAAAAAGAAAGGGCTTGCATTTTAATAAATAAGGGATATAATTTCATTTATTATCCGTTGAGCAATATAAGAATAAATGATGGAGGTAGACAAATGAAATATCGTGTAATGTTAAACATTAAATCTCAATTGTTTACTGTTGAAGATAAAGATAAACATGTTTCTGCAGACGGTAAAACAATTGAAGAAGCTGTAAGCAAGCTTAAGACCGCTTAAAATGGGGACGGTCTTTAAATCAATCAAAAAAAGTTAGGTCATCTATTTTTACTATAATAGGTGGCCTAACTTTTTATATTGGATTTGATTAAGCTTTATAAAAAATCTTAGTATTTTTTAATTCAAATTTGAAGTTGAATCGTTCTCAAAAATATCGGACAATGTAGAAATTAGATTAGGACCGAGTGTGGAGGAGCTTTTATGGAGCAAGATTTAAAAATTCAAGCGGCCTTAACTAGAGTTACTAGAACATGAACCAATTGCAGAAATTACTATTTTTGAGATAGCCGATAAGTGTCAAATTGCGTGCAGAACTATTTTTGAAAAATACGGTGATAAATATCAAATTTTGCAAGCAATTGAGGACGATATCTTTATTCGATTGAGTCATGCTAAAAAAGATACTTATCAGATTGATACACGTGAATTTGACAAGGATGATAGAATCTTAAAAATTCTTAAATTAGTGTATGAAAATAAAAAAGTGATAAGCCTCTTATTGGGAGATTTTGGTGATCCTCGTTTTCATGAACGTTTTATCACTTATTCGACACAGAAGGGGCTCAAAGTAATTGAGGATTCTAATGAGTTTAATGATTTAGATCAACGTCAAAAGGAATTGTTAATACAATACATTTCGTCTGCTTTAGTAGGATTGATTGCTTATTGGATTAGGCATCCGGAGATGACGGTCGAAGAACTATATAACTTTTTTGAAGAGTTATTTTTGAACGGTATTACAAGTTTGACGGCAAAATAAAAGCCATTAGTCAAAAGACTAACGGCTTAGAAATTCCATATGAAGCGAACTACGAGAATCGAACTCGCGACACTAGCTTGGGAAGCTGGTATTTTACCATTAAACTAAGTTCGCATTTGATAACTATATAATTATACAATATTTTGGCTCAAATTGATAAGAAATATTTAAAAAAATCCTTTGAATTTACAATATAAATTGATTTTTAGTTTTCATTACCATAAAATCAAGGGTGACGATGAATTTTTATCAATAAATTGCATCAAGGAGAAGATAATAATGAAAAAAACATTGGTTACTTTATTAGCCGCTGTTTCATTAATGGGTGGTTTTGCTACCGTAGCAACTGGTTGTTCAAATAATAGTACTCAACAAGCTGAACAACATTCTGCTAAAAAGATCACAAAGAGTGAGATCAAGAATCAAGTTTATGTTGGTGTCAGCAAAGATAACAAGGATGAGTACATCACTTTCTTTACTGGTAAAGATAAGAAGACTGTTCAATTCGTGCGTGTAAGCAAGAGCGGTTCAAAGAAAGTTATTACTGATTTCAAGAAAGCTAAAATCGTTATGGACAAAGATAATGCTAAGAAGTTCAAGATCGATGGCTTCAGAATTATCAAGGAACCTGACTTCAACTGGAAATTCACTAAGGTCGGCAAAACTACTATCAAGACTTCTGATGGCAAGCAATGGAAACTATATGAAGGTTCACACAAAGCCGCTATTAAATCAGTTCAAAAGAACGGAAAATAATTAATATTTTAAAATCCACTAGAATATCCCTATAGGAGAGATGTTCTAGTGGATTTTTTTGATTCTTTAGTTAGTAGAAATATTCCATCCTCCATAGCAAAGCAAATTTGGCTGGAACAATGTGGGCACGACTTGGAGCCTTTGCTATTCCGGACTAAACAGTGGTTTTATTCAGTGATAGTGACAAGTTTTGCAGAACAGACGACGACATCCAACAGCAACCTGATCTAAAAAATTGTCTTTCTTTACATGATATTTTTTATTATTTCATAATCATATTTCAAAGAATATATCTTATACATATTGAAAATAAATCTTAAGATTACCAAATATTTTATTTAAGTAGTCTTTTTTTAATAGATAATTAGTTTTTTAAATGAACAAGATATTGTAAATTAATTTATTTCAGAAAAGTATTTATAAAATTATATCCTGTTATTTTGACATTTTGAGAAATAATTTTTGATTAAAATTTTTCTAATTAGTGTAAACGCTTGCTAGATATGACGCGAATTAGCTTTCCTCCAAAAATTAGAAAATATTTCATACTGGAATAGTTTCATGAAATCGCTTGCAAAACACATACCTGTCCGATATAGTGGGTGTTGGTAACGGAATTCAAAATTAAGGAGTGATTTTTTATGACTATGCCAATCCATGTTACTTCAGAAATTGGAAAATTGGATGTCGTAATGTTGAAACGTCCCGGACAAGAAGTTGAAAACATTACACCCGACACAATGCCCCGACTATTGTTCGATGATATCCCATATTTACCAATTGCCCAAAAGGAGCATGACAATTTTGCTCAAATCTTGAGAGATAACGGAACAGAAGTTCTTTATCTTGAAGATTTAGCTGCCGAAGCTATCGATGCTGGAAATGTTAAAGAAGCATTTGTAGAAAAGATGCTTCGCGAATCAGATTATGCTGTTGGTGCTGATCATGACGCATTGAAGGAATTCTTGATGAGTCTTGATACACACGCAATGGTAAATCAATTAATGATCGGTGTTCGTAAGAATGATATCGACTTCAAGCCAACTGACTTAGTTAGTGCCGCTGAAGATTCAGAATATCCATTCTTCATGGACCCAATGCCAAACCTTTACTTTACTCGCGACCCGGCAGCTTCAATCGGTGATGGTTTGAGCATTAACCACATGACTTTCGCTGCAAGACAACGTGAATCAATGTTTATGGAAGCAATCATTAAATACCATCCACGTTTTGCAAACAAAGGCTTGCATGTATGGCGTGATAGAAACCATACACATCGTATCGAAGGTGGAGACGAATTAGTACTTAGCGACCACGTACTAGCAATTGGTGTTTCACAAAGAACATCAGCAACTGCTATTCAAGACATCGCTAGAAACTTGTTCAAAGACAGCAAGTACGACACAGTAATTGCTATCAAGATTCCACACAACCACGCAATGATGCACTTGGATACTGTATTTACAATGATCAATTACGATCAATTTACAGTTCATCCAGGAATCCTTGGCGAAGGTGGCAAGATCGATACTTGGACAATTCATCCAACTAAAGATGGTGATTTGACTTATGAACACAATCAAGATCTAAAGGCTGTTCTAAAGAAAGAACTTGGTCTTGATGATCTAGATTTGATTCCAACAGGTAATGGTGATCCTATCGTTGCTCCTAGAGAACAATGGAATGATGGATCAAATACTCTAGCCATTGCACCTGGTGTCGTTGTTACTTATGATCGTAACTACGTTTCAAACGAAATGCTAAGACAACACGGCTTGAAAGTATTGGAAACAATCTCTAGTGAATTATCACGTGGTCGTGGGGGCCCTCGTTGCATGAGTATGCCATTAGTACGTGAAGACTTAAAGTAAATTTAATTTAATTAGAAAAAATGTGCTAGACTAGCCTTAACTCATCATTTTTGGAGGGATCATTTTGGATTATAAAGGAAAAGAAACATCAGTATTTCAAGGCAGAAGCCTTTTAGCCGAAAAAGACTACACACCTGCAGAATTGGAATACTTAATTGATTTTGGACTTCATTTAAAAGCTCTTAAGAAAAAGGGCATACCACATCATTATCTAGAAGGTAAGAACATTGCCTTACTATTTGAAAAGACATCAACAAGAACACGTTCAGCCTTTACTACAGCTGCTATTGACTTAGGTGCTCACCCCGAATTTTTGGGTGCCGGCGATATTCAACTAGGTAAAAAGGAAAGTGTTGAAGATACAGGACGTGTTCTAGGTAGCATGTTTGACGGTATCGAATTCCGTGGATTCTCACAACAAGTTGTTGAAGATCTTGCTAAATACTCAGGCGTTCCAGTTTGGAACGGTTTGACAGATGAATGGCATCCAACACAAATGTTGGCTGACTTCATGACAATGAAAGAAACATTTGGCAGTATCAAAGGTAAGACTTTGACATTCGTTGGTGATGGTAGAAACAACATGGCTAACAGTTTCTTAGTTACAGGTTCAATGCTTGGAGTAAACATCCACATCGTTGCACCTAAAGAATTGTTCCCAGATCAAAGCGTTGTTGACACAGCTAAGAAGTATGCTGAAGAATCAGGCAGCAAGTTCTTAATTACTGATAACATCGAAGAAGGTGTTAAAGGTACAAACGTTATCTATACGGATGTATGGGTATCAATGGGTGAAGAAAGTCAATGGGATGAAAGAATTAAACTTCTCAAACCATATCAAGTAAACATGGATATGATCAAGAAGACTGGTCAACCTGACGACCAAATCATCTTCATGCATTGCTTACCAGCATTCCATGATACAAATACACAATATGGACAAGACATCAAAGACAAATATGGTCTAAGTGAAATGGAAGTAACAGACGAAGTCTTCAGAAGCAAATATGCACGTCAATTTGAAGAAGCTGAAAACAGAATGCACTCCATTAAAGCCATTATGGCAGCAACTCTAGGTAACTTGTTCATCCCTAAGGTTTAATCAGTTATTGAAGAAGGGCTAATCGTAATGGTTGGCCCTTTTTCATTTTTTAATTTTTGAAAAAATAAGGAATGATTAATATGGAAGAAAAGAAGGGTCTATCACTCGGAGCTTTAACAGCGGCTGTTGTTACAAGTTCTATTGGCTCAGGTGTTTTTACCTTAACCAGCTCACTAGCGTCAGGAGCAGCTCCTGGTCCAGTTTTGTTGGCATGGCTCGTCGTTGGATTTGGAATTATGATGTTAGCCATGTCGTTGAATAATTTGTTACTGAAACAACCAGAATCTGAAGGTATTCAGGCTTATGCGCAAGTCGGCTTCGGAAATTTTGCTGGATTCGTTAGTGGATGGGGTTATTGGCTATCAGCTTGGTTAGGAAACGTGGCCTTTGCGACCGTCTTAATGAGTTCATTAGGTTACTTTTTTCCAATCTTTAAAGGTGGACAAAACATTCCTTCGGTAATTTTTGCAAGTATCGTTTCTTGGATGTTGACCTTTATCGTTAATCGTGGGGTTGAATCAGCTGCTGCGATGAACACAATTATTACTATTTGTAAGTTGATTCCATTATTTGCCTTTATCGTTGTCGGAATCTTCGTATTTAAGGGCGGAATTTTTACAGCTCACTTCTGGTCCAACGTGGCTAGTGGTGTCGCTGGAAGCAGCAATTTAGTCGAACAATTTAGATCATGTTTGATGATCATGATGTGGGTTTTCGTTGGTGTTGAAGGTGCTAGTATGTTGTCATCTCGTGCCCAAAGTAAAAATGATGCCGGAAAAGCTACGATCATCGGAATTATCAGTTTACTAGTAATTTATGTTTTGGCTTCAGTTTTACCATATGGTTACTTGTCACAAAATGAATTAGCTAAGATCAATCAACCTGCTATGCTTTATATTTTCCAAGATATGGTTGGAAAATGGGGTGGTGCCTTTATCGGTATCGGCTTGATAATTGCTATTTTGGGTTCTTGGTTATCTTGGACAATGTTGCCAGCTGACACGACAATGTTGATGGCGGAAGAAAAAATGTTGCCATCTTCATTTGGTAAAAAGAATAAAAATGGTGCGCCAACTTTCTCATTAGTCTTGACGGCCAGTTTGATTCAAGTCTTCTTAGTGATCCTCTTATTCTCTGAAGAAGCTTACAATTTTGCCTTGTCACTTTGTACGGCTGCTATCGTAGTTTGCTATATCTTCGTTAGTTTGTATCAAATCAAATTCTCACTCCAAAATAAAGATACGAAACAATTGTGGATAGGAATCTTTGCGGCAGCTTTTCAAATTATTGCCATTGCTTTAGCTGGTTTACATTACTTAATTCTAGTTTGTATCGGTTATTTGCCAGGAATCTATTTCTACTATCGTGCCAAAAAAGAATATGGTCTCGATGGTGGAAAACTAACAAAATCAGAGATTATGTGGTCAATAATTATCGTTATGTTGGCAATCATCAGTATCGTTATGACTGCTACCGGCTCAATTAAAATCTAGGAAGTGTTGAATATGAAAATAGCTGGATTTGGTGTTGAAGAGTGGTTAAACGTCCACGAACGAGAAGCCAAATATGATTTGGCTCAAAGTACGATCACATCATTTTCAATGGATGAGATCAAGAAATTGACCCAAGCTGATATTTATAATCAACTTAACGAACAAAAAATGAATTATGGTTGGATCGAAGGTTCACCAACTTTTAAAAAAGAAGTAAGTAAGATGTATCAGAATGTTGCTCCCGACAATATTCTGCAAACAAATGGTGCTACTGGTGCTAATCTCTTGGCGATTTATTCTTTGATCGAACCAGGAGATCACGTTATCAGCGTTTATCCTAGTTATCAACAGCTCTATGACATCCCGAGATCATTAGGAGCTGAGGTTAGCTTTTGGAAATTACATGAAGATAAGAATTGGTATCCAGACATCGAAGAATTAAAGAAATTGATTCGTCCTAATACTAAGATGATCTGCATCAACAATGCGAATAATCCAACTGGAACGATTTTAGATAGGAAGTTCTTAAAACAAGTCGTTGAAGTTGCCAAAAGCGTTGGTGCTTATATTTTGGTGGATGAAGTTTATTTACCATTTGATGATAGTGTTGATTTTGCCCCAATCGTTGATTTGTACGATAAGGGTATTTCTACTAATTCATTATCCAAAACTTATTCAATGCCAGGAATTCGAGTAGGTTGGACAGCTACTAATTCGCAGCTCGCTGATATTTTTAGAAAGTATCGTGACTATACGATGATCTGTTCTGGAGTTTTCAGCGACCAGATGGCATGTTTGATTTTGGAAAATAAAGATAAAGTATTAAATCGTAATAAAAAAATCGTGCTCGATAATTTAGCATATTTCAAAGACTGGGTTCAAAAAACGGATAAAATCAGTTGCGTCTTTCCAAATGGGGTGTCGACGTCATTTGTGAAGCTCGAAACTAAGAAGTCTAGTTTGGAATTTTGTAAAGATTTATTGAAAGATACTGGGGTCCTACTAGTTCCAGGAGAAGCTTTCGATACACCGGGATATGCCAGATTAGGATATTGTGCACCACACGAGACCTTGACTAAAGGTTTAGAAGTTTTAGGAGATTATTTACAAGCTAATTAAGCGATTTTTTCGCTCATTTTGAGGAGAGTTATTATGACAAAAGAACGTATCGTGGTTGCTTTAGGTGGTAACGCTATTTTAAGTAAGGATGCTAGTGCAAAAGCTCAACAACACGCTGTTATGCAAACTTGTGAGTCACTAGTAGAATTCGTTAAGAGTGATAAGGATTTGATCATTACACACGGTAATGGTCCACAAGTTGGTAATTTGTTGTTGCAACAAGCTGCAGCCGACAGTGAAAAGAATCCAGCTTTGCCATTAGATACTTGTGGTGCTATGACAGAAGGTAGTATCGGTTACTGGTTCCAAAATGCCATGAAAGAAGTTATGCTCAAAAATGGTATTAACAAGCAAGTTGTAACTTTGATCACACAAACGATTGTTGACCAAAACGACCCAGCCTTCAGTGACCCTACAAAACCTATTGGACCTTTCTATACTGAAGATGAGGTTCCAAGTCTTCAAAAAGAACATCCAGATTGGGTGATCGTTGAAGACGCCGGTCGTGGCTATCGTCGTGTTGTTCCATCACCAAAACCCGTTGAGATCAACGAATATCCAGCTATTGAGGCTATTTCTAAAGCTGGCGTTATTCCAATCGTTGCCGGTGGTGGCGGTATTCCAGTAGTGAAAGATGGAGATAAATTAATTGGTAAAGAAGCTGTTATCGATAAAGATTTCGGTGCTTCTAAGATTGCCCAATTAGTTGATGCTGATAAATTAATCATTTTGACTTCCGTTGGCGGAGTCTTCTACAATTTCGGTAAGCCAAATCAAGAAGAAATTTTTGACGTTACAGCTGACGAAATTCAAACACACATTGACAATGAGGAATTTGCTAAAGGTAGTATGATGCCCAAGGTTCAAGCCGCCGTTGCTTTCGTTAAAGCTACAGGCAAGCCTGCCGTAATCGGTGCCTTGGATGATGTTAAGGAAATTATTGCTGGTAATAAGGGAACAGTTATTCACAAATAATTATTGTTATTGGCAAATTAATGTGCTATCATACTTGTGCAAAAGAGGGAATAATTAATCGTGAGATTTTAAGCGAGGTCATGTCTTGGTGAGAGTTGACCAAATCAAAGATTAAGTCGCACCCTTCTTACAAAAATGAATAATCAATTAATGAGTGGATATTAATCAATTAGAGTGGTACCGCGGGAAATCTCGTCTCTTTCAATATAGTTTATTGGAAGAGGCGTTTTTTTTATCTAAAGGAGGAAAATATGGATTTTAAGAAACAAGTAGTAGATGCACTAGTTAAAGTTTTACCAGAGGAAATTACTGAGGAACAAGTTACAAAATTGATCGAGAAGCCTAAGACTTCAGATTTGGGTGACTATGCTT
This sequence comes from Companilactobacillus pabuli, assembly GCF_014058425.1. Lineage (NCBI taxonomy): Bacteria > Bacillati > Bacillota > Bacilli > Lactobacillales > Lactobacillaceae > Companilactobacillus > Companilactobacillus pabuli. The sequence continues at coordinate 1,463,226 of NZ_CP049366.1, read as the reverse complement.
TCCCAACATTTATCTTGGCTAAGACATTGCACAAAGCACCTAACATGATTGCTGAAGAATTAGTTGGCAAGATCGATACAACTGGTTTTGAAAAAGTTGTAAATACTGGTGCTTATATCAATTTCTTCCTAGATAAAGAAGCCTTTTCAAAAGATATTTTGAAGACAGTTTTAACTGAACAAACAAACTATGGTAATGCCGATCAAGGTAAGGGACGTAACGTTCCAATCGATATGTCATCACCTAACATTGCTAAGCCAATGTCAATGGGTCACTTACGTTCAACAGTTATCGGTAACTCAATTGCTAAAATTATTTCAAAATTAAATTACAATCCAGTTAAGATCAATCACTTGGGTGACTGGGGAACTCAATTCGGTAAGTTGATCGTTGGATACAAATTATGGGGTTCTGTTGAAGAAGTCGAAGCTGATCCAATCAACAACCTATTGAAGTATTATGTACGTTTCCACAAGGAAGCTGAAGAAAAACCAGAACTTGATGACGAGGCTCGTGCTTGGTTCAAGAAGATGGAAGACGGCGACAAAGAAGCTTTGGCACTTTGGACATGGTTCAAGGAACTTTCATTAAAGGAATTCCAAAAGATCTATGATCGTCTAGATGTTCAATTTGATCACTTTACTGGTGAATCATTCTACAACGACAAGATGGATGCTATCGTTGATACACTTGAAGAAAAAGGTCTTCTAAAGGAAAGTCGTGGTGCTGAAATCGTTGATTTGTCAGAATACGACTTGTCACCAGCTTTGATCAAGAAGACTGATGGTGCCACACTTTACATTACACGTGACTTGGCTGCTGCTAAGTACCGTAAAGATACTTTCGATTTCGTTAAATCACTTTACGTTGTTGGTAGTGAACAAGCAGAGCACTTTACAAAACTTAAGATTGTTCTTAAGAAAATGGGTTACGACTGGTCAGACGATATCGACTACATCCCATTTGGCTTGATCACAACAGGTGGTAAGAAACTTTCAACTCGTTCCGGTCGTGTTATCTTGCTAGAAAACGTTCTAAATGATGCCGTTGACTTAGCTAAGAAACAAATCGAAGAAAAGAACCCAGATTTGAAGAACAAAGATGCCGTTGCTGAAGCAGTTGGTGTTGGTGCGGTAGTCTTCCATGATTTGAAAAATGATCGTCGTGATAGCTTTGACTTTAACCTTGAAGAAGTTGTTCGTTTCGAAGGTGAAACTGGTCCTTATGTTCAATACACAAATGCTCGTGCATTAAGCATTTTAAGAAAAGCTGGCGATGTAGACTACAAGGATACTAAAGACTTAGCTCTCACAGATCCAGAGGCTTGGGACACTATCAAGATGCTTCAAAACTTCCCAGACGTTGTTAAACGTGCTGCTAAGGACTACGAACCATCAGTTGTTGCTAAGTATGTTCTAAAGCTTGCTAAGAGCTTTAACCAATACTATGCACACAGTAAGATTTTGGCTGATGACGAAGGTCTTAAAGCAAGACTTGCACTTGTTAAGTCAGTTTCAATAGTTCTACAAATGTCACTTGGTCTATTAGGTGTTAAAGCTCCAGAAGAAATGTAGGATGAACTGAATTGTGAATCGAAAAATCTTTGATGAATTATCAGAAATAAAAACAACCACACTAGATTTAGCATGGTTGTTGATGGCAATAAGTTTTATATATTTGAATTATCAAACGTTTAATATCTGGTACGGGATTTTAGGATTTATCGCTGTGTTCTTCATTCACTTGTTCATTAACTTCCATAATAATTATATGGATTACAAGAACTCTCAGAGTGAAGAATATCGTCAAAAAATCAGTACTATTGGTGTTAATCGTGAATCACTGGCAATAGTCAAAAAATGGATGCTCGGTTTGGCCATTTTTCCATTAATAATTGGAGCCTTTTTGACATATCAAACTAGTTGGGTAACCTTGATGATCGGGGTCATCGGAGTTGCCATTGGCTTGTTATATTCAGCAGGTCCCAAGCCACTTAATTCCACTTTTGTTGGAGAAATCGTGGTGGCTATTGCCATAAGCCAATTGATTCCTATAGCTTACTCCTATCTTGGGCTATTCGGATCAGGGAAATTTGATTCTAGCGCTACCATCTCAATCGTTTTGGCCTGTCTGCCTAACACCTTTGCATTCCTATGTGCAGAGTTGAGTAATGGTACTTGTGATTTAGAAGCAGATCTCAAAAATGGTCGTAACACATTGGTTAGTAAAGTAGGGAAAGCCAATGCCTTAAGTTTGTTCAAAGCTAGTTGGGCAATAGCCTTTCTGTTAGTGCCCATCTTAGCTCTGACGAAAGTAGTACCTTACATTACACTATTGATCGTGCTACTTTATCCAAACATTTGGGACGATTTTCGTCCTTATCTAAAGGAACAAGTTAAAACAAAAACTTATCCTTTGGTAATTAAAGCTGTAAGTAAATTCTCGGTAACGTATATTTTATTGATTGCTGTCGGGGCGATTATTAAATTAGTTATGTCAGTGTTATAGTTGCAGCCTTCTCAGAAAGAGTCCATAAAAATCACTCCTAAAACTTCTTTCTGAACATAAAAGAAGAGCTCACCTAATTGTCGGGATTAGGTGAGCTTTTTGGTTGCTTTAAATAAGCACATATTAGATTATACATATTTTTTGATAATTTTGCTGAAATAATTTGGAATTTTTCACTAAAAGGTTGTTGAAAAACTAATTTATGGGCAAATAGTAATAAATTTCCAGTTTTTTTATGAGGATTATAGAGTGGATCATTGACGATGGGCCAGCCTTGACTAGCCAAGTGGATTCTTAATTGATGAGTGCGGCCAGTCAATAAATTTAGTTGTAATAAGGCATAGTTGTCATTTTTTTGGATGACTTTAAATTTTGTCACAGAATCTAAACCAGTAGAGCTGATGATTTTTTTGCGAACATCATTAGGGTCTTGGCTAATCGGTAAGTTGATGGTTCCAGAATTGGGAATTTCTTTGTCTAACTTGACCAAGGCTAAATACTCACGATGTAAGGTTTTAGTGGTTAATTGACGATTAAAGACTGGGACTAGGTATGGCGTTTTGGAAATTAATACTAACCCTGAAGTTTCCATATCGATGCGGTGGACCATATAGGGATGACCATTAGTTAAATAAGTCTCTACATCGTTCATCAAGGAGTCATTCTCGGTCATGATATTTGGATGGGTCTTTTTTCCAGCTTTTTTGTTGACGATAATTATGTCATCATCTTCGTAAACAACATCTACAGGATCATTGCCGGGTAAATAATGTTGTTCTGATCGAGGTGGAAAATTGAAATTCAAAGTTATTTCGTCTAGATCACAAACAATCGTGTTAAAAGAGTGATACGTTCCGTTGATTAAAACGTCCTGTTGAATACGAAAAAAATGCTGCCATTTCTTAGGAATCAGCCATTTTTTTAGCAACTCGCGAATGGTTAAATTTACACCTTTTTCTTGATGATAAATTATCTTTTTTTGATACATAAAATAGTTAGCTCCTTAAAGATTTAAGACAAATTAAAAAAACACTCTCAATATGTGATAAAATTTGTTCTTATATAGAGGTATTTGATAATGAATAAAAACAATGGTTTTTGGGAATGGTTTAAACCCAAATTACTAGTTGCGTGGTCTTTTATAAAAAAATATTGGAAGAGATTCCAAATTACTCGTTGGATAATCTTGGTCGTTATGATCATGATCTTGGTGTTAAGTGGCTATTGGACTTATAAAGCCAAAACTTCCAATGTGTCAGATTTACAGTCTTCTTTGCAAACGAAAACGACTATCATCGATAAAGATGGTGATGATGCCGGTCAGTTGTATGCAAGCAAAGGGACGTATGTCAGTTACGGAAAAATTTCTAAGAATATTCAAAATGCGGTTATTTCTACTGAGGATCGAACGTTTTGGACTAACCCAGGGTTTAGTATCAAAGGATACATTCGAGCTGCTTTAGGTTATATCATTCATCACGGAATTACCGGTGGTGGAAGTACTTTAACTCAGCAATTAGCGAAGAACTCTTTGTTAACGCAAAAGCAAACCTTGGCTAGAAAAGGTGAAGAATTATTCCTTTCAATTGAAATAAATCGAGTATATTCAAAGAAACAAATCCTAACGATGTATTTGAATAATGCTTACTTTGGTAATGGTGTTTGGGGAGTTCAGGATGCTTCTGAAAAGTATTTCGGAAAAAATGCATCAGAACTGAATCCTGCTGAAGGGGCCGTTTTGGCTGCTATCTTGAAAGCACCTAATTATTATAACCCAATTGATAGCATGAAAAACTCACTTGCTCGACGTAATTTAGTTTTAGGTTTGATGGTTGATAATAATAAATTGTCCGCTTCACAAGCAAATTATTATAAGAATACTTCCATTAACTTGAACGATAATTATGAAGTCAGCAGTTCCTATAAGTATCCTTATTTCTTCGATGCTGTTATCGCTGAAGCTGTTGATAAATATGGTCTTAAAGAAGACGATATTTTGAATAAGGGTTACAAGATTTATACGACCCTAGATCAAGAAATGCAGACTTCGATGCAAAAGACTTTTGATAATAATTATTTGTTCCCAGCCAATGCAGCTGATGGAACGAAGGTTCAAGGTGCGTCGGTCGCAGTTGATCCGAAAAGCGGTGGCGTTTTAGCGGTTATCGGAGGACGTGGAGATCACACCTTTAGAGGTTGGAACCGAGCTACTCAATTAGCACGTCAGCCGGGTTCAACTATTAAGCCGTTAGCGGTTTATACACCAGCAATCGAAAATGGCTATAGCTATGATTCAAAATTGCCTAACCAAATTACTAGTTTTGGTAAGAATAAATATTCACCAACTAATGCTGATGGAATTTATTCAGATACGATTCCAATGTATAAGGCACTTTATCAAAGTGAAAATGTGCCTGCTGTAGCTTTATTGGATAAAATTGGAGTTAAAAAGGGTGTTGCTTCAGTTGAGAACTTTGGTATTAAAGTTCATAAGTCTGATCAAAACTTGGCTTTGGCACTAGGTGGTTTGGAATATGGTGTTTCGCCACTTCAAATGGCTAGAGCTTATACGGCTTTTGCCAATGAAGGGAAACTTGCTAGTACGCACTTCATAACCAAAATCGTTGATTCAACTGGAACAGTTGTTGTTGATAATAGTAATTCTTCTACTAAACAGATTATTAGTAAGAGTACCGCTAAAGAAATGACAAGTATGATGTTGGGAGTTTACAACGAAGGTACTGGTAAGTATGCTAAGCCTTCGGGTTACCAAATTGCTGGTAAAACTGGTTCAACGGAAGTACCTCAATCATGGGGTTATGCCGGAACTAAGGATCAATGGATGATAGGTTATACACCGGATGTTGTAGTTGCTAGTTGGATGGGATTTGATAAATCTGATCAAAATCATTTCCTAACTTCAGCTAATGAAAACGGTATGTCAACATTATTCAAGAATGAAATGTCAAATATCCTACCAGAAACTAAACAAACTAGTTTTGGAGTTAAAGATGCAACAACTTTAGCTAATGCAACTGATACGGATGATGATAATGACAATGATATTTCAAAATCCATTCAAGATGGAGTAAATAACATTAAAAATAAAGCCACAGAATGGTACAATGATATTAAGAACTTTTTTGGTCAATAGGAGGACTATATGAACATTTACGATAGCGCCAATCAACTTGAACAAGACTTAAGAAAGACAACTGAAGTTGCTGAATTAAAGCTTGCTTTTGAAGCTGTTAAGGCTAATGACTTGGCATACAAACTTTTTGATAAAGTTCAAAACAAACAATTTGAATTACAACAAAAACAAATGCAAGGTCAAGAAATTACAGACGACGACATTAAGGCAATGCGTGAACTTACAGACCAACTTTCAAATTACAGTGAAATCCAAAACTTAATGGAAAAAGAGCAAAAGATGAATTCTATGATGGATGAATTGAATAAGATTATTTCAAAGCCTATCGCAGAAATTTATCAAGATAAATAATAAGGACTTAGGGCTTAAGTAATTTGCTCAAGTCCTTTTCTTTTACAGGGGAGCAGAAATGAAGTTTTTACATGCAGCAGATTTACATTTAGATACGCCATTTGTCGGTATTAATGACTTTTCCAAAAAATTACAAAAGAAACTGCAAGACTCAACTTATCAAGCTGCTAGAAATCTTTTTAGTACGGCGTTGAAGGAGCAAGTAGATTTTGTTATTTTGGCAGGAGATATCTTTGACGATACCGACAGTTCGTTGAAAGCACAAATGTTTTTACGCGATGAGTTTGAGAAACTAAAACAAGCCGGCATCGCGGTCTATTTGATTTACGGTAATCATGATTATTATCGTAATAATTTTGCTGTAGTTAACTTTCCTGAAAATGTCCATATTTTTGGACAAGACGTTTCGACTGAAACTTTGATGTCCAGTGATGGCGTAAAAGTTGGGATCACTGGTTTTAGTTATTATCAACAACACATCAATCAAGCGGTCGTTAAGAATTACCCGAGTCGTGGGGATTTCGATTATCAAATTGGAATCTTGCATGCTGGCGTTGGCGATGACAATTATGCACCATTTCAGATCAATGATTTAATTCAAAAAGGTTATGACTATTGGGCATTAGGTCATATTCATAAACGAGAGGTTTTATGTGATAGTCCGGCAATCGTCTATCCAGGTGATATTCAGGGCCGTAATCAGAATGAAACTACTCCTAAGGGATTTTATATAGTAACAGTTGAAAATCAATTGACTAAATTGAAATTTGTTAAGAGCAGCGTTTATACGTGGAATAAAGTAGAATTAAATGTTAAAAATGATTCGATTGATAAGTTGATAACTAAAATTACTGATAGTTTGAATCAAGCAGATACATTGCTGACTTTAACAATTAATAACGCTCAAAATTTGTCTGATGATGTCATTAAAACTATCAAGCGCAATGAATTGCAGCATCATTTTGCAAATGTGGATACGCCAAGTATTTTATATAAAATCATCTTGAAATTTAATGACAATCCACAACTATCTCAAATTGATCAAAAATACTGGAAACAAGCTCAAAGTCAAACACTAGATTTAGACAAAATCAAAGATCTAGATAGCAAATTATATGCTGAAGGCATTATCCGAGATCACATCAATGATCGTGATTTTTTGAAAAATATTACCGAATTAGTAAAGAATACAATTAATCAAAAATATACTGGAGAATAATCGTGAAATTAGTTAAAGCAAAAATATACGGTTTCGGTAAATGGATCGACCAAGAATTTAACTTTGCCTCAGATTATCAAGTTATTTTTGGTTTTAACGAAGCTGGAAAAACAACGCTCTTGAATTTTATCCAAAGCATTCTCTTTGGATTTGCATCAGCTAGAGGAGATAATAAGTACTTACAATACAAGCCCAAAAATGGTAGTCGCTATGGTGGTGAATTATTATTTTTGGCACCAGATCAAAGTTATTGGACGGTTCGCCGAGTTGATGGCAAAGGTGACGGAGAATTATCAATTTTTCATGATGACCAATTAGTTACTAACGAATCACTTAAACAAATCGTTGGTAACTTCACTAAAGAAGATTTCGAGAATACTCATGTTTTTGATGATAAAAACATTTTGTCAATTTACAGCTTGGATGAACAACAATTAGAGACCGAAGTTATGTCAATTGGTGCCGTGGGTAGTAAGGAATGGCTGAAGGTAGCTGACAAGTTGTCACATGATGCTGATGATCTTTATAAGCCAAGAGGGCAAAAGCAGCCTTTGGTCGTGAACCTAAAGAAGCGTAAAGAGCTTTTAGAGGAGAAATCAGAAATTGAGAACCAACAAGTAGCTTATCAACGAGTAAAGCAACAGTTAGAAAAGACACAAAAGAATTTTGATGATAACGCTGTTTCTTTGAAAAAAGCCACCGAATCTGAAAATGATTTGCGTAATTTAGACAAGAAGTGGTATCGCTTCGATCAACTTCAACAACAAAATGATCCCGAAAATGAAATAGCAGTTATTAGTAACACTGATTGGGAGACCGTTTTAAAAGCAAACCAGGAATTAAGCACGTTAAAGGATACCGCTACTACAAGCAAGGTTTCTAATTTAGATAATGTTGAAAAACAAATTTTAAAGAATTACCATCAGAATCAAACCCGCTTGGATTATATTCGTAATCAAAAATTTGAATTGCAAAATCTACAATTTCATCGGGATGATATGAATACCAAGTTATTACGAGTAGATACTCAGGTAGACCAACTATTTAAAAATCATCCGGATCTTTCAGAGGATATGTTGCCTTTGACAGGTGAGGAGATTGATCAAATGACGCCTGCAGAGAACAACAATAATAATATATTCTTATTGATTTGTGTGGTGGCAGTTATTTTAGCCTTAGTAGTAAATAATCCGCTCAAAATAATTTTGATTATTGCTGCAATTGCTAGTGGAGTTTGGTATTGGTATCAGAATCAATCTGGCAGTCAACCGGATTTGAATAATTTGCCATTTATTAAACAAAAAGGTTATGCCAATATTTCACGTGAAAATATTATTGGCCTACAAGGTACGGTAATAGCGTTGGATAATTTCCATGGTACGCAAAAAGGTTTAATCGATGGAATCAAAGGCATTGAGATCGACTTAAATAAATGGCGAAAGATTTTGATAGAACTAGACGTTTTGGATAGTTCCTATAAGGATGATAATTATAATGAACAAATAGAAAAATATTTTGCTCGTTTGGATGCCATCAACGCAAAAGCCGATTTGGAACAAAAGAACCAAGCTGCTACGAAACAGATGGATGAGCAAAGAAATCAACGCTTGAATGAATTGAATAATGAAATCTTTGCAGTTCTTCAAAAATATCATGCACTTAATATGGATGAATTTATGAGACTACATACTCAACAAATTCAAAATCAAAAAGTTACTGACCAAATCAAACAAGATAAGGATTTCTTGGGACGAGATCTGGAGTCTTTAAAAGCTTATCCAACGCACCAATCATTGATTGAAAAGTTGGCAGCGGTTACTAAGCAAGCAAGTTCTTTAACTGAGAAGAACAACGAATTGAATCGTCAAATAGGTTCATTAAAGGAACAAATGCAACAAATTTATGATAATAATCACTATCAACGAGTAGTTTTAGCATTAGCTCAAAATAAACAAGATATTTTAGAGAACTACGACGAATGGGTCTCTAAGAGATTGGCTAGTGAATGGATTAGGAATATGTTGAATGTAGCAACAGAGAATCGCTATCCTAAGATGTTAGAAAGAGCGGCTGAGTACTTTGCTTTATTGACTAATGATAATTATTCAAGAATTGATTTTAATCAAAAAAATTTGACGGTATTAAGTGCAAACAAGATTCGTTTTGATGTTCATGAATTGTCAAAGGCCACAACGATTCAGCTTTATTTGGCCCTAAGATTAGCTTTTGTAACGGAAATTTCTGATTTAATTAAATTGCCAATTTTAATTGATGATGCTTTTGTCGATTTCGATGTCTCTAGAACAGAGAATGTTTTTAAATTGATTCAAGAAATCGCTAAAACTAATCAAGTTATTTACGTAACTGCTAATAAACCAGCATCTGTTTCACAAGAACATATTTTGACTTTGGGGGGAAATATTAGTGCCTAAACATATAATAGATTTCAATAAGGGCGAGAATATGAGCTTGGAAGTAATTATCAAACGCTCTGATTTTCGTTTAGCAAAAAATGGAAAGAACTTTTTATCATTAGTTTTTGAGGATAAGTCAGGACAAATCCCTGGCAAATATTGGGATGCCAGCGAGGAAGATGCCAAGCGATTTCATGTGGGAGCAGTAGTACAATTAGAAGGCCGTCGAGATGTTTATCAAGGTAAACCACAAGTCAATATCACACGTCTAGGCTTATTGGATCCTAGTACGGTCGATATGTCGCAATTCGTCCAGACAGCACCAATGAAGCAAATTGACATGGAAAATGAATTTGACGATGTATTTTTGCAAATTACTAATGGAGCTTGGAATCGAATCGTCAGATATTTATTCAAAAAGTATCACGATCGGTTCTTCACTAGTGCAGCTGCTAAGAGTAATCATCACGATTTTCAAGGCGGATTGGCATATCATACTTTGAGTATGGTGAGAATGGCTGAAAGTATTTCTGATCAATATCCACAAATTAATCGAGCACTCTTACTTGCTGGAGCTTGTTTACACGATTTCGGTAAGATTATTGAGTTATCTGGTAGCTTAGATATCGAATATACCTTTGAAGGTAATATGCTTGGTCACATTACGATTGTGGATGAAGAAATTGTCAAAGCAGCGACTGATATGGATATTAATCTAGATAGCGAAGACATGATTTTATTAAGACATATGATTTTGTCACACCATGGCTTGTTGGAATATGGTTCACCAGAACGTCCTAAATTGTTGGAAGCTGAAGTGTTGCATAATATTGATATGATGGATGCTTCAATTAATATGATTACTAAGGCCTTGGATAAGACGGAGAATGGTAAATTCTCTGAACGTGTCTTTGGATTGGATAATCGTTCATTTTACAAACATAGTTAAAAAATAATCCTCGTTAAAATGTAGTTTTGTACCGCATTTCAACGAGGATTTTTTAATTTTATCTGACAACGATTACTGAAACCGGGGCTTTTTTCGCTAAACGAGGTCCGATTGTAGCGGTGATTTTAGAGTGTGGCAAAGCAGTATCAGCACCAGTGACAATCAAATCGGGTTTAAAGTCAGGAATTGCACGATCAACGATTACATCGTCAACGTCGCCCTCATCATAAACTAATGGATCAACTTTTTTTAAACCTAAATTTTCAGCCATCTTGACGTAATTATCAACAACAGCTTGTAATTCATTACGTTTTTCTTTTAACTTTGCGGGAGTTAGTGAATCAAAAATATTAATATCATCACTTTCTAGCACGGAAACGATACCTAAACGTGCATCGTAGTCATGTGCCATAGTAGTGGCAAAACGAAAAGCTTTTATGGTAGATTCATTGTCATCCTCATCAACTGTTAAAAGGATACGACGGTATACCAATGGTTCATTGAATTCTTGATAATCCATAAACATCCTCCTTTTAAAAACGTCTTACAATTCATATAATACCTGAAAACGTTGATATGACAAGCATAAAATACGTTAGGTTACAAGAGGATAGCTAGTATGTCATTGTAATAATGACATATAGAAAAGTAGACAACTTGGATATTAAAGTTAAAGAAACTAAACTTCCTATGCTAGGTCAGGTTTTAAGAGAAGAATTTATTATGAAAATAAATAAATTTAGATTAAAGTTCAGAAAACATTTTGTTCCTAGTTATGAATAAAAATAAAAAAATATTGCAAAAAAAATAACGCTGAAGAAATTCAACGTTATTTTTTTATCTATTATTTCTTAGAAGATGATGATGAAACATATCCTGAAAGAACATCCTTCAAATCACTATCTTTAATAGAAACATCAGCCTTCTTCAAGACCTTTGAAACAACTTTTTGCATAACAGTTGAATCTTGTAGCCATGAAGCATAGATTTTAGATTTAAGTTCTGCAGTGTGATCACTCATCTTACCCTTAGCAGGTTTCTTAAGAAGTTTGATAACACTGTAACCATAACTTGTTTTAACTGGTGTATCTGTGTAATCGCCGACCTTGTCTAGCTTGTATGCGGCTGTCTTAAAGTCAGTATCAACACTTGTACTATCGTTATCGAAGGCAGCTAACTTACCACCCTTGTTCTTTGTAGCTGAATCAGTTGAGTATTCTTTAGCAAGTTTTGAGAAATCTTCGCCGTTTTGAAGTTTTGTAATAACTTCTTGAGCAGTAGCTTTCTTACTTACTAGGATTTGAGCAACTTGAATCTTAGGTTGGTAACTCTTCCATTCCTTCTTAAGATCCTTGTTTGTAACTTTCTTATTCTTCTTCAAAGCAACTTTTGTAAGAAGGTTAGTACGAATATTCTTCTTGAATTGGGCAGTTGTCATACCATTTTGTTGAAGAATAGAGCTGAATGATGAACCATATTGACTCTTGTACTTGTTATATTCTTTGTTAACTTGTTTTGTGGAAACATCCTTACCATATTGATCTTCAAGAGCTTTAGTGATGATCATAGTTTGGAGAGTTTGTTTACCTGATGAAGAACTCTTCATTTCCTTGTAGTATTCTTCTTGGGTAATTCTTCCACCCTTAAGAGTAGCAACAGTCTTGTTACCAGAACATCCAGCAACAACTGTTATCATAAATAGACCAGCAATAGCTAAGATCCATTTAGTTAAACGTTTATTCATCTTTACACATCCTTAATTAATATGTCTACAATTGAAAAGACTACCATAAAACATCAGGAATAGTTTGTCATTTATTGAAAAAATCACAAAAAATTCATAATTTAGGCTAATTTTGCTTGAAACTAGCCAGATTTTCTTTCATTTCGGCGATTGAACTTTGCAATTCGTCTACATCAGGTTTGATGCTAGTAGAGTAGTCGGCAATATCTTTTTGAATTCCAGACATTACTTCTGGTACCACAGCAGCATTTTTCTGTAAATCAGCTAATATATCTTTAAAATCTTTTATATTCTTAAATATCTTGGTATCATTAACACTAGGTGTGGCGTCTTTTGATTGAAATAGTTCAAGAGCAATTCCTGAAACAGTTCCAATCACAAATCCTGTAAAGAATTTCATTATTAAGCCTCCAAGTGTTGTTTGATATTGTCAGCACGCTTTTGGAGTTCTTCATTACTTGCTAAACCAGTGTTGTCTCCCCAATGCATTGAGAAGTCATCATCTTTAGAATAACGAGGTACCAAATGGATGTGTGAGTGCATAACGCTTTGATAAGCAATCTCACCATTATTTTGACAAATGTTCATCCCAATGATCTTAGGGTTAGAAGCCTTGATGGCACGAGCAATCATAGGAATCTTCTTGAAAACACGTTCTGCCAAATCTTCGTCATAGGCAAAAATGTCTTTGACATGTTTTTTAGGAACTACGAGCGTGTGACCAGGCGTTACTTGAGAAATGTCAAAGAAAGCCTTGATATCATCATCCTCGTAGATTGTTGTACTAGGAATATCTCCGTTAATTATTTTGCAAAAGACGCAATCATCCATGTAAAAATCTCCTTTCAAAAAACAGCATTAGATTTACTATAATGCTATCATAATACACATATTAAAAACAGATAACAGGTGGTTTAATCCATGACTTTAGAAGTAAAAGAACTGACCGGAGGGTACGGTCAAGTATCAGTATTGAAAAAAGAAACCTTCACAGTTGAAAGTGGTCAGGTCGTCGGCTTGATTGGTTTGAATGGTGCTGGTAAATCAACAACTATCAAACATATCATCGGCTTATTGAATCCACGTGGTGGACAAATTTTGATTGATGGTATTAGTCTGCATGATGATGTAGAAAAGTATCGTAAAAAGATTGCCTATGTGCCGGAAATGCCAATTCTTTATCCTGAATTGACTCTAAGAGAGCATATCGATTTAACGATAATGGCCTATGACCTTGATCGAGATAAAACGTGGGAAAATGCGAATAAGTTGTTAAAAACATTTCGTTTGGACAACAAACTGGATTGGTTCCCACAGAATTTCTCTAAAGGTATGAAGCAAAAGGTTATGATTGTTTGTGCCTTTATGACCGATGCTAGTTTATTTATCATTGACGAACCATTTACAGGACTTGATCCGTTGGCAGTCAATGATTTATTAAATATTGTTGAAGTTAAGAAAAAAGCAGGATGCTCAGTTTTGATGTCAACTCACGTGTTAGCTACTGTGCAAAACCATGCTGATAAGTTCGTCTTGATCAATCACGGACAAGTGCGTGCTGATGGTACTTTGGATCAATTGAAGGCTAAATTCAACATGCAAAAAGATTCTAATCTTGATGATATTTATCTCAAGATGTCAAATGAGGATCTCTAATGTTAAAACTTTGGAATGAAAGATTAAGAAGACATCAACTTAATCAATTCAAGTATCTCAGATTGATTTTTAACGATAATTTTGTGTTAGCTTTTATCGTTTTGATAGGGGCCTTAGGCTTTTGGTATTCTAATTTATTAGGGACTATCAGTGGACCAATTATTTTGGGTAAACCAATTGTGATTGTTTTGCTATTTTTAGCAGTTCAAGTAGGTGGTATTGCTACCTTATTGGAAGACCCAGATAGTACTTTCTTGCTAGTTAAAGAAAAAGAATTTTATAAATACTTTAAAGCAGCAAAGAATTACAGTGTTTTTGTACCAATCGTAACTTTAGTATTGGTCAATTTCTTATTGTCAGCATTTGCCTCTCGTGCAGGTGGGATGAAAGTCTTAGATATTGTCGTTGTAGCCATTGGTTTAATAATTTATAAATTAGGATTTTTGAATGTCAACTTGATGGAATTATATGGCCAAGCTAAATTTGGCAATACAAGTATGCGTTTAGTTTCTAATTTGTTGTTATTAGTGTCATTAATAATTTCGACCTATTTCTTCAGTTGGTTGATGATTATTGTAGGAGTAGTCTTTTACCTTTATTTGAATGCTCGTACAAAAACACTTGAGACTAGTGGACAGCTGCAATGGAAATATGCAATTGAAACTGAAAATCAACGAATGTTTCGTATCAAGCGTTTCTATAACTTGTTCACTGATGTACCTGGTGTTAATAGTAAAATTAAACGTCGCAAGTGGTTAGATGGTTTATATAAATCAATTAAACCAATTAGTAGCAATACTTATTTGTACTTGTTTGCTAGAGGTTTTGTTAGAAATAACGAGTATATTGGATTATTCTTGCGTTTAACGATTATTCAAGCTATTATGTTGGCTTTGATTGATAACTTCTATATCTCATTAGTAGTAGAAATGTTATTTATTTACCTAGTTGGGTTCCAGTTGAAACCTTACTTTAAGGAAGTTATGCAAAACCTTATGCAACGGCTTTATCCTATCAGTGGTAAGACTAAAATCAATGATTTTACTAAATTGAGCACGTTTATTTTATTGATTCAATGGATTATCAGTGCATTAGCAGTATTATATAAGTTTGGGTTCAGTATCAATAGTTTGATTATCATCGTGGCTGGTTTAGCAGTCTTGTTCTTCGTCAACTATTTCTACATGCCAAGACAATTAAAAAAATATTTAGATTAATGGAGTAATTATTTATGCGTTTAAGAAACAAACCTTGGGCTAAGGATATGATCAATGACAACTTAGACCTAATTTCCATTCAGCCGGAAAATATGCCTGGCAAATGGCAATCTCGTTTTGAAAAAGAACAACCTTTGTTTATCGAAGTAGGTTCCGGTAAGGGAAGATTCATTACTGAATTGGCTAAGCAAAACCCTCAAAATAACTATATTGGAATGGAGGTTCAAGAAGGTGCCATTGCCTTGCTACTAAAAAAGCAAGTTGAGTTAAAATTACCCAACTTGCAATTGTTGTTAGCTAATGGTGCTGATCTATCAGAATACTTTGCTGAAGATGAAATATCAGGCATTTACTTAAACTTCTCTGATCCATGGCCAAAGACTCGTCATGAAAAGCGTCGATTAACTTATAAGTCATTCTTGAAACAATATCAATATATTTTAAAAGATGAAGGTAACTTGCGATTTAAGACTGATAATCAAGGCTTGTTCGAGTATTCTTTGATCAGTATGAATAACTATGGGATGAAATTTGATGAAATCTCATTAGACCTTCACAATGATGAAGCACTCAATCAAAACAATATTGAAACTGAATATGAAGAAAAGTTCTCAAAAAAAGGCTTCAGGATCAATTACCTGAAAGCCCATTTCTAAAGTTTAGTTTTATTAATTTAATTTATTGTACTTTTTTGATGTTAAGCAATTCGCCGGTTAGAGCATCAGCAATGAAGTGATATTGGGCAACATCAAAGTCATCCATTGTGGTTACGCCACCAACGATTCCCCAAGTAGCACGACCATTAACATCTACTCTTTGGTAGAATGGTTCGACCCATGAACCGATGACTTTACTATCTTCGCCCAAAACGGACTTAACTTTGTCAATAATTTTCTCGCTATCTAGATGGTGTTTTACTAAGACTGTTGCGGCTGCTCCGGCAGCTAGTACAGTACCAGCAACGATTAATGAACCGATACCTTTTTTACTCATAAAAATCACTCCTTGATTTCGATTTACTGATATATTACCACTATTATATATCATTCTTGAGCGTAAGAGCACTTAATTGACCGTTTAACAAATAAAAAGTATCTTATTTATGAGGTGAATAACATGAAAACATTTGAAGACTATGGTGTAAAAGATTGGCACGAAGTAACTAAGGAAGGTAAGTATATCTTATTTTTCCACGCTGACTGGTGCCCAGATTGCAAATTTATCGAACCAAAGCTTCCAGAACTAGAAAAAGAGTACTCAGATTTTGATTGGATCAGTTTCAACCGTGATAATAACATGGAAATTGCTCAAGAATTAGGAATTATGGGCATTCCTAGCTTTGTTATTATTGAAAATGGCAAAGAAATTGGTAGACTAGTAAATAAAGATCGAAAAACTAAAGAAGAAGTTGAGACCTTTATTAACAGTGTAGTTAACAAATAATTAATCAAGTGAGGGAAAAAACTTGCTATTAAGCTTTTATAATCCAGATGTTTTAGGGGATGTTTTGCTCGTTGAAACACAAGAAGATGTTGCAACTCAAAACACTACTCAAAAAGATAATGTAGTACGAATTTTTAACGAAGAAGATGACCAAGCAATTGGTTTTAACTTCTTTGGTCTCGGAGAAAAACTCGGAATTCAAAATGAATCCGGTCAAGTATATCTCGACGAACAACAAGTGGCAGTCTTAAATGACGCTCTTGAACAAGCAGGTTTTTCTGATAAGTTGGAAGCTGACAATAGTCCAAAGTTTGTAATTGGACATGTTGATGCAATCAAAGAACATCCTGATTCAGACCATTTGCACATTACTCAAACTGATGTTGGCTTTGATAAGCCAGTTCAAATCGTTTGTGGTGCACCAAACATTGATCAAGGACAATTAGTTGTTGTTGCTTTGCCTGGTGCCGTAATGCCTACTGGTGCCGAAATTTGGCCTGGTGAATTACGTGGTGTAGATAGTTTTGGAATGATTTGTTCTGCTCGAGAATTGGGTATTCCTAATGCACCACAAAAACGTGGAATTTTAGTGCTTGATGATGGTAAAGCCGGACAAGCATTTGATTTTGAAGCAGCAAAGAATTTGTTCGATTAGATTAGGAGCTATTATGGAAAATACAGTCTATCATTTTGTTGGAATTAAAGGAACAGGAATGAGTGCTTTGGCACTTATTCTTAAAGACCTCGGATATGAAGTTCAAGGATCAGATATTGATAAATATACATTTACTCAACGTGGTCTTGAACAAGCAGGAATCAAAATTTTGCCTTTTGATGAAGAAAACATTCATGAAGGTTTGACAATAGTTAAGGGAAACGCTTTTAATGATGATCAAGTAGAAATTAAAAAAGCTAATGATATGCATTTACCAGTAATTACATATCCAGAATTAGTTGGTAAATTAGTTTCAGATTATACTTCTATCGGTATTGCCGGTTCTCACGGTAAGACAAGTACTACAGGTTTGTTAGCACATACTTTGAGTGGTATTGCTAAAACTTCTTACTTAATCGGTGATGGTACAGGTAAAGGAATCAAAGATGCTAAGTTCTTTGTTTTCGAAGCTGATGAATATCGTCGTCATTTCTTAGCTTACTCACCAGATTACTTAATTATCACTAACATTGACTTTGACCATCCAGATTACTTCTTCGGTGGTATCAATGATGTTGTTGATGCTTTTGAATCTGAAGCTAGAAAGACTAAGAAAGGTATTTTCATTTGGGGTGAAGACAAGCACGCCAAATCAATCAAAGCCGATACACCAATTTATACTTATGGTTTAGATGAATCAGATTATATTCGTGCCACAAACATCAAACGTACCGTTAAAGGTTCATCATTTGATGTTTCTATCAATGGTGAAAATATTGGTAACTTCCAAGTTCCACTATTTGGTGAACACAATGTTTTGAATTCATTAGCCGTTATCGGTGTTGGTCATATGGAAAATCTTGACCACTCTTTGATTAACCGTGAATTACAAACTTTCAGTGGAGTTAAGAGACGTTTCAGCGAAAAGAAAGTTGCTGATCAAGTTATCATCGATGACTACGCTCACCATCCACAAGAAATCAAAGCAACTATTGATGCTGCTAGACAAAAGTATCCAGATAAGAAGATTATTGCAGTCTTCCAACCACATACTTATACAAGAACTTTGGCCTTGATGGATGATTTTGCTAAATCACTAGATTTGGCAGATGAAGTTTACTTGACTAATATCTTTGGTTCAATTCGTGAAGCACATGGTGATATTACAAGTAAAGATCTCGGTAACAAGATTCATAAGGGTGGTAATGTTCTAACACTTGATGACATGTCACCATTATTGGAATATCACAATACAGTAATGATATTCATGGGTGCCGGTGATGTTCAAAAGTATGAAACAGCTTATGAACAATTGCTAAGTACTTTAAATCCTAATCAACAATAATAAAAAATCCTTCAATTCAAAAATCGAATTGGAGGATTTTTTTAGAGTAATTTTAAGAAGACTGAAGCGATGATGACTGAAGCAACAGATACAGTCGCAAAGCCACCAACTAACATTTTAGGTAGAATCTTTTCTGTCAAATATGCTTCTTCATCGGGGTTTTGTGCAATCGTGTGGCAAACTTCTGTAGTCAAAATAAAATCGGCTGGGAAACCAAATAGTGCAGTTAAAGAACAAGCAAAGGCCATTTCACGACTCATTCCAAAAGGTTTAGCTAAAATAAATGAGGCAATGAACATTCCCAAAATCCCTAATAGAATCAAGACAACAATTTGTAAGATGATTTTTCCGATAATTTGTGGAGTAGTTAAACTTAGTTGCGAGAAGATGTAAGCTAGTAAACCATACATCAACCAATTGAAGACTTTAGCTTTATTTAAGGCATCGGTTTCCAAGAATCCCACTTGATGAGCTATGACACCAAAGACTAGACAAATTACGTTGGCGTTAATGACATTATGAGTTAAGATTCCAACCCAATTTGCTAAAAGTGCTATTAATGCGACTCTGGCGATAATAAAAATTGGACTTTGGTATCTAGTAGGCAAATTGATCAATAATTTTTGTCGTTTTTCTGAAGTTTGATGCTGCTGAACAATTTTGACGGCTTCAGAATTTGGATCATCTTTTTGCTTTCGATAGATTTTAGTTAATCGAAGACCTTCTTTTCGTAATAGGACTGATGTCAGTGGATAACCAATCATTGAATGCATGATGAACATTGAAACTGGTAAGGCTACTAGGGTAGTTATACCGGCAGCTTTTAAACCGTTGGTCATCAATAAGGCGGCAACAATACCACCCGTTAATGGAGGAACGGCAGCTATAACCGTTTTCCAATTGAAAAGCAGTGAACCGATGGATAAGGTCAAAATCAAGGTTCCAACGACACCAAGTAAAGCGATGCAGACAGCTTTCCATTGTTTAAATAGTTCTTTTAAATTCATTAATGTTCCCATTTGAACTAATAATAGCGACATGGCAACACCAACGAATTGGGTGGTGTATGAGGCTTGCGGGACAACATTTTTGGGAAGAATTGTCCAGTAGCCGATGGTAAAGAGTACGGCTGTAATAAAAATTGAAGGAACAAAGGCTTTTGTGGCAGCTGATACCCATTCACCAATCAATAAGAAAATCATAATTATGGTAAATGAAAGTAAATAGGTCATATTATTTCCTCCTGCAAGAATTTTTATTTAAATTCTTACCGCAAAATTTATGTTCTTTTGACTAATAAATCAATTGAAAAACTGCTTATGTTACAAAAAGTACAATTATGAATAAAATAATTTGATTATTTTGACAATTAAAATCATAGAACATAAACTCAAGGCAATAAAGTTCAGGAGGCATATGATTATGCAAACTTTATATAAAAATTTTGATTTATTTGACGGTTTGAAACCAGAAATCCAAAAAGATGCTTGGTTTATTGTTGATAGCGAATCTGGAGAAATTGTTAAATTAGGTTTTAAAGATGCTCCAGACTGTGAGAAGGTTGTTGATTTAGAAGGTAAGTATGTCATGCCAGGTTTGATCAATTCTCACGTTCACTTGATGATGAATCCAATTACTAATAAATTGGAATACTTGTCTGAAGCTGAAGTTACCTTTACTGCTTTGAATAATTTAAAAGAAGCCCTAAAAGCTGGCGTGACTTACGTTAGAGATTGTGGTTGTACTTTTGATGTAGATATTAAATTACGTCGTTTGCAAGCAGAAGGTCAACTTGGTGGAACCGAGATCGTACCTTCAGGACGTCCAATGTGTATCACTGGTGGACACGCTGACTTTACCGAAGGTATTGATGGAGAAACTACTTGGGGTCACTTAGTCGATTCATCTGATGAGATGCGCCATGCGGTTCGTCGTCAATTTAAATTAGGAGCAAAAAACATTAAAGTTATGGCAACTGGTGGTGTCATGTCCGCAACTGATCAAATCGATGATACTGAATTTTCAGTTGATGAATTGAAGACCGCCGTTGCTGAAGCTCATACAAAGCATATGACGGTTGCTGCACATGCTGAAGGTACACAAGGGATTCACAATGCTATTATTGCTGGTGTTGATTCAGTAGAACACGGTTGTTTGATTTCTGATGATGATATTGACTTGATCAAAGAAAAGGGTATTTATCTAACTCCAACCGTCATAGCAAGTTACACTATCCCAACTTATGGTGAAGGTAAGTTGCCATCATACATGGTTGATAAAGCTAGAGGATTTTTGGATAAGTTTTACGCTCGTATGAAAGTTGTCAATAAGGCTGGCGTCAAATTGGCATTTGGTACCGATGCGGGAACCCCATTTAATTGTTTTGCCGATACACCAAAGGAATTGGAATTATTGACTAAAGTTGGAGCTAGCAATGCTGAAGTCTTGTTAGCCGCTACTAAAAATAGTGCTCACTTGTTGAGAATCGATGATAAGTATGGTTCTATTCAAGAGGGTAAGATTGCTGATTTTCTAGTACTTGATCACGATCCACTAGCTGACGTTAAGGCTGTTCAACAAGTTGATAAGAGTGTTTATAAAAAAGGTGTTAAGGTCTATTAATTTTAAGAGTAATATTTCACTTTACCAAAAAAGCAGAGATATCCGATTAGATATCTCTGCTTTTTTGGTAATTGTAATATTAAAGTAATTTTAAAAATACTGAAGCAATAATAACTGAAGCAACTGATACAGTGGCAAATCCACCAACTAACATTTTAGGAAGTATATTGGCTGTTAAGTAAGCTTCTTCACCCTCATCCGTAGCAACACTATGACAAACTTCAGTTGTAAGAATAAAATCAGCTGGAAAACCAAATAGTGCGGTTAATGAACAGGCAAAAGCCATGTTTTTACTCATACCAAAAGGCTTAGCGAGTGCATATGAAGCTAGGAACATTCCGAAAATTCCAAGAACAATTAAAACTAGAATTTGAACAATGATTCCACCAATAATTTTTGGTGTGGTCATACTTAATTGGGAGAAGATGTATGCTAAAAGACCATACATTAACCAATTAAATACTTTTGCCTTATCCAAAGCACTATCTTCAAAAAAGCCAACTTGATGTGCGATAACACCAAATATTAAACAAATAACATTGGCATTAATAACGCCATTCATTAAACCTGCGACCCAATTGCTAAGCAATGCTACTAAAGCAACGCGCACGATAATAAAGACAGGAGTCTGATACTGAGTAGGAAGATTGAAGACCGGTTTCCTTTTTTCTTCTACGACTTTTTCCTGATTGATCATTTTAGAAACGTCAGAATTAGGATCGTCTTTTTGGCTTTGGTAAATTCCAGCGAGGCGATGTCCCTCTTTTCTGAGTAATAATGATGTCAAAGGATAACCGACCATGGAATGCATAATATACATAGAAACTGGTAGGGCAACTAAAGTAGAGATTCCAGCCGCTTTTAATCCATCTGTCATTAATAATGCGGCTACAAGACCACCAGTTAGCGGTGGGATAGCGGCAACAACGGTGTGCCAATCAAAAATCAAAGTTCCAACTATCAATGTAAAAATCAAAGTTCCAGCAACGCCTAATAAAGCGATACAAACGGCTTTCCATTGATCCAATAATTCTTTTAAATTCATCAAAGTTCCTAAATGGACTAATAACATTGAGACACCAATGCCTATGAATTGAGTATTAAAAGATGCTTGTGAAACGATGTTTTTGGGCAAAATAGTCCAAAAGCCAATGGCAAAACATACTGCAGTAATAAAAATTGATGGGATAAAGGCCTTAGTAGCAGCTGAAACCCAATCCCCGATTAACATGAAGACCATAACAATTGTAAAAGCAATCAGATAATTCATAAGCTATCCTCCTAAAGATTAAAGAATTATTAAAAATTAATTTAATCTTTTTTCATTTATATGTCAAATCTATTTTTGAAGTCATTGAGAAACACTTGCAATCACTGATTTTATAAGGGATTTTGAAATTAATTTTATTATCATATATTTTAATTAAAACGTTGACAATTATTAAAAACAATCTTTGAATTTGGTCAATAATCTTTAGGAGGCATTGCTATGACGCAAACTTTATATAAAAATTTTAAATTATTTGATGGAAATAAATTTAAGATTCAAGAAAATGCTTGGTTCGTTGTTGATAATGAATCAGGTAAAATCACAAAATTAGGATTTAATGAATCACCTGATATGGAGAATGCGGTTGATTTAAAGAATAAGTATGTGATGCCTGGATTGGTAAATGCTCATACACACATTATGATGAATCCTCAGACTAATAAGTTGAACTATCTTTCAGAAGCAGAGGTAACATTTACTGCATTGAAAAATTTAAAGGAGTTGTTGAAGTCTGGAGTTACATATGTGAGAGATTGTGGGTGTGCTTTTGATGTGGATATTAAATTACGCCGTTTACAAGATGAAGGGCAATTAGGTGGAACTGAGATTATGCCTTCAGGACGTCCTATGAGTATGACGGGTGGACATGGTGATTTTACTGAAGGATTAGATGGAGAAACTACTTGGGGTAATTTGGTTGATTCTCAAGATGAAATGAGAAAAGCGGTTAGAAGAGAATTCAAATTAGGAGCAAAAAATATTAAGGTCATGGCAACTGGTGGTGTTATGTCAGCAACCGATCAAATTGATGATACAGAATTAACGGAAGAAGAAATTGCCACCGCGGTTGAAGAAGCACATTCAAAACATATGACTGTGGCGGCTCATGCTGAAGGTGCTAATGGAATTCATAATGCCGTTGTTGCAGGTGTTGATTCAATTGAGCATGCATCTTATATTACTGATGAAGATATTGAACAAGTATTGAAAAAAGGAATTTACGTCTCACCAACATTGATCGCTGCGTATACGATTCCAGAATATGGTGAAGGAAAATTACCACAATATATGCTTGATAAAGCCAATGCATTTATTAAAGACTTTTATGAGCGAATTGGAGCTTGCGTGAAGGCTGGTGTCAAATTGACTTTGGGTACAGATGCTGGAACACCATTTAATGATTTTAAAGATACTGCTAAGGAATTAGAGTTATTAACAACTGTTGGTGCAACGAATGAACAGGCTTTGTCAGCTTCAATCAATAGTTCTAAGCTGATGGGTATTGATGATGAATATGGAACTTTGGAAGTAGGAAAAATGGCTGATTTTTTGGTTTTGGATGATGACCCTGTCGAAGATGTCAAGGCGGTTCAACAGGTTGATAAGATGGTCTACAAAAAAGGTGTCAAAGCATTTTAGAAGGGATTTTAAATTATGACAAAAACTTTTATTCATTTGAATTTATTTAATGGGGTTGATAATAAAATATATGAAGATAGTTATTTAACTGTTGATGATAATGGCAAAATCGTTGCCAAAGGTACGGGTGTTCCTAAAGATTCGACCGCAAAGGTGGATCTTCAAGGTAAATATGTGATGCCCGGATTGATTAATGCACATACGCACATCATGATGAACCCTCAAACAAATAAACTTGAATTTTTATCAGAAGCCGAAGTTACATTTACAGCTTTGAAAAATCTAGATACTTTGTTACATGCCGGTGTTACCTATATTAGGGATTGTGGTTGTCCTTTTGACGTTGATATCAAATTGAAAAGACTTCAAGAAGCTGGTCAATTAGGAGGAACAGAAATTGTAGCCTCTGGTCGTCCAATGACAATGACTGGCGGACATGGTGACTTTAAAGAAGGATTAGATGGAAATGTTACTTGGGGACATCTAGTTGATTCTCCAGATGAAATGAGAAGAGCGGTTCGTCAAGAATTCAAAATGGGTGCTAAAAATATTAAAGTTATGGCTACAGGTGGTGTTATGTCATCAACTGATCAAGTGGATGACACTGAGCTTACTGAAAACGAAATTCATGTAGCGGTACAAGAAGCACATACTAAACACATGACGGTTGCTTCCCATGCTCAAGGAAATAATGGCATTCAAATTTCTTTAGATGCTGGGGTAGATTCGATTGAACATGGAATTTATGTTGATGAAAAGCAAGCTGATTTTATGAGAGAACACAATGTCTTTTTAGTACCAACCTTGAACGCTTGTGCAGGTATTGACAAATATGGCGTTGGTAAAATTCCAGATTACATGATTAAAAAGAATGATTTAGTGAAGAAAGATTTCTTTCAGAATATAGGGATGGCTTTAAAGAAAGGTGTCAAGGTAGTCGTTGGAACGGATGCTGGAACGCCATTTAATAGCTTTGAAACAGGAACTACAGATGAATTGGAATTGATTGTTGGCTTAGGAGTTAGTCCATATCAAGCTTTATTAGGTACAACTCAGTATGCTGCTGAACTGTTAGGTATTACAGACAATTATGGTAGCTTGGACGTTGGTAAAGTAGCTGATTTCTTGGCTTTGGATAAAAATCCGTTGGAAGATATAAAATTAGTTTCCCAACCTGATAAGGCTATTTATAAAAAAGGTGTTTTAGTAAAATAAGTCTATTTCTCTAGAAATAATAAGTTTGTTTGTTTATAATAAACAACATAAATAAACCAAAAAAGCTATGACAGAGCAGATTGTCATGGCTTTTTTTACGATTTGAAGAGAGGTATTGGTTTGAAAGATTCTGTATCAACAAGAGTGAAGCTATCCATCTTGGCAGTCGGTTTACTATCATTTACTGGTATTCTAATTGAAACGTCAATGAATGTTACTTTTCCAACTTTGACTAAAGAATTGAATGTTTCTTTGGGAACGGTTCAATGGTTAACGACGGGTTATTTGTTATTAACAACGATTGTTATGAGTACGACGGCTTATGTTTTAAAAAAATTTAATCCTTTGAAGATTTTTATTTTTGCGGCGACACTTTGTTTAGTTGGCTCGTTAATTTGCTTTATGGCACCTAATTTTCCGGTTTTGATGGCTGGTAGGTTGCTTCAAGCGGTGGCAACTGGATTGTCGACACCATTAATGTTTAATTTGATTTTTGAAGAAATTCCACCTACGAAACTAGGCCTTTACACAGGCTTAGCAGGAGTCGTTATTTCATTAGCTCCCGCACTTGGTCCAACTTATGGCGGCATCATTAATCGTTTGTGGACTTGGAGAGAAATTTTCGTTGGAGTTTTGCCATTAATTATTATTTTATTCGTTATTGGTTGGTTTACGATTCGGGGCAAAGCTTATGGTACAGAAGGGATTTCCTTTGATTACTTGAGCGTTGTTGGTTTAGCAATTATTTTTTCAGTTATTCTATTTACCTTTGATCAAGCTGGTAGTCATGGATGGTTATCAAGTCGATTCCTACTATGGGTAATTATTTCAGCAATTATCGTCGTCATTTTTGCTCGCTATAATAAAAAAAGTCAACGACAATTGATTGACTTTTCAATTTTGAAATTACCAGTTTTAAGATTAAGATTGTTTGGTTATTTCAGTTTGCAATTTATCAATATTGGATTATCGTTTGTTTTGCCAATTTTTGCCCAAACGGCTTTAAAACTAGATTCCGCTCAAGCTGGATTGATGCTCTTACCAGGTTCACTCATGGGAGCAATCGTAGGTCCTATCGCCGGTCATTTGTATGATAAAAAAGGTGCTACTTTTCCTTTAATGATCAGTGGAATTTTATTGACAAGTGGTTCATTATTGTTTTGGTTCCAGAGCGAGAAACTCACGTTGTTAAGCATAACTTTGATTTATATTGTAGTTAGATTAGGCTTCAACTTTGGTTTTGGACCATCATTGTCTGATGGAAGTATGCAAGTTCAAGGACGCAAAAAATCTGATCAAAATTCTTTGTTTAGTATGATGCAGCAATACGCCGGTTCTCTTGGGACAAATGTGTTGTCAGTTGTTATTTCGGCGGTAGCTTTAACTAGTGGTACTAAAAATGAAGTACTAAATACTGTTTTAGGAACAAAAATAGATTTTATCTTGTTAACAGTATTGTCGTTGTGTGTTTTGGTATCAGTGATTTACGTCTATTATCGTTATGAAAAAGAAAATTAATTAATCAAAGTCCTGTAAAATTTAATCAGGACTTTTTTAGTTGGTCGTAAACTGTTACAACAACTCTGTATTTGTTAAAATAGAGGTAGTTAATTTCGGTTTTATTGGAGAATATATGTCAAAAAATAAAAAATTACTTTTAATAGATGGAAACAGTGTCTCATTTCGAGCATTCTTTGCGATGCACAATGTTTTAGATAAATTTGTTAACGGCGAGGGTATCCATACAAATGCTTTGTACGCCTTTAATAACATGTTGGAATTAATCCTAAAGGATGAAAAACCAACTCATGCCTTGGTGGCTTTTGATGCTGGTAAGACTACTTTTAGAACCAAGATGTTTGATGAATATAAAGGAACTCGGGCTAAGACTCCTCAAGAGTTAATGGAACAACTTCCTTTGATTCAAGAGATGTTGAACTATCGTGGCATCAAGACTTATGAATTACCTGATTATGAAGCCGACGATATTATCGGAACGATGTCTCACAAAGCTGAACTGGACGGCATGGACGTGACGATTATTACTGGTGACCGTGATTTGACGCAGTTGGCTACTGACAAAGTAACTGTTAAAGTCAATGTCAAAGGGGTAACTGAAACAGAAAGTTATACGCCAGAACACGTTCAAGAAAAATTAGGTATCACACCTAAGCAAATTATCGATATGAAAGGTTTAATGGGTGATAATTCTGACCATTATCCAGGTGTAGAAAAAGTCGGTGAGAAGACCGCTATTAAGTTGCTCAATCAATATGGTAGTGTTGAAGGCATTTACGAACATGTTGATGAAATGAAGAAGAGTAAGTTAAAAGAGCATTTGATCAATGATAAAGATAAAGCGTTCTTAAGTAAGAAGTTAGCTACAATCGATTTAGAAGCACCGGTTGAGTTGCAATTGGCAGATCTTGAATATCGTGGTGATAATCAAGAACAATTGATGCAATTTTATCAAAAGATGAATTTCAAGACTTTCTTGAGTAGAATGGACATCCCTCAGGAAGATACAGCTGAAAAATTGGCTGATATTAAGGTTTTGGAATTAAATGATGAAGCAGTTGAAAAGATCGTTAATAGTGACAAAGTTCATACCTTGATCGTGGAGGGTTTTGGCGAAAACTATCATACGTCACCAATTATTGGTCTATTGATTTCTGATGGCGAAAATTATTATGGTACGACTGATTTTTCGATCTTAGAGAATTCTCAATTGAAAGATTGGTTAGCTGATGGTTCCAAGGAAAAATACTTGTTTGATAATAAAGCAACGATTGCTCAATTGATCCGCTATGGCTGCAAACTAAGTGGTGTTACTTTTGATATGTTGCTAGTGGCATATTTGCTGGATACTAATGACAACAAACAAGATATTGGTCTAGTTGCCAAAAACTACGATATTAATTTGCCTACTGAAGAAGAATTCTATGGTAAAGGTGTCAAAAAAGCTGTCCCAGAAGATGATAAAGTCTTATTGAATTTCTTGGCTCAAAAAGCTCAAGTAATTGATACTTTAAAAGACAAAATGATGTCTGAACTAAAGGATAATGATCAAGATAGTCTATATGATGAAATTGAATTGCCATTATCGATTGTTTTAGCGGAGATGGAAATTAAAGGTATTACGGTTGAGGTCTCGAAATTAAAAGAGATGGAAAATACTTTTGCTACACGTTTGGCTAAGATTGAACAAGAGATTTATCAAGAAGCTGGTAAGGAATTCAACATCAATTCTCCCAAGCAATTAGGGGTCGTTTTATTTGAAGATTTGAAACTACCAGTTATTAAAAAGACGAAGACTGGTTATTCAACTTCAGTAGATGTTTTGGAGAAATTAAAAGATAAATCGCCAGTAGTTCAAAAAGTGCTCGATTATCGTCAAATTTCTAAGATCCAATCGACATATGTCGTTGGTTTGCAAAAATTTGTTCAACCAGATAACAAAATTCATACTATTTACTTGCAGACTTTGACTCAAACGGGACGTCTATCATCAATTGAGCCTAATTTGCAAAATATTCCAATTCGAATCGATGAAGGAAAGCAAATCAGAAAAGCTTTTGTACCGCAACATCCGGACTGGGAAATCTTTTCAGCCGATTATTCACAAGTTGAGTTACGTGTTTTAGCACACATTTCTGGTGATGAGCACATGCAAGAAGCTTTTAATGAAGATTATGATATTCACGCTCATACGGCTATGAGAATCTTTGGACTTGATAGTACTGATGAAGTAACTCCTAATATGCGTCGCCAAGCCAAGGCTACTAATTTTGGTATTGTTTACGGAATCAGTGACTATGGTTTGTCACAAAATATTGGCATTAGTCGTAAGAAAGCAGCTGAATTTATTGCTTCATACTTTGAACAATATCCTGGCGTTAAAAAGTATATGGATGATATCGTTAAATATGCTCGTGAAAATGGTTATGTAGAAACAATCATGCATCGTCGTCGCTATTTGCCAGATATTCATTCTCGTAATTTTAATATCAGAAACTTTGCTCAAAGAACGGCGATGAATACACCAATTCAAGGTAGTGCGGCAGATATTATCAAAGTGGCCATGATCAATATGCAAAAGATGCTCGAGAAGGAAAATCTCCAAGCTAACTTATTGTTACAAGTACACGATGAAATGATTTTTGAAGCACCAAAAGCTGAAATTGAAACTCTTGAAAAATTAGTACCAAGTGTGATGGATTCAGCAGTCAAACTCGATGTTCCTTTGAAAGTAGAAACTGCTCACGGCAAAACTTGGTATGAAGCGAAATAGGTGATAAAATGCCAGAAATGCCAGAAGTAGAAACAGTTAGACGTGGATTGATTTCTCAAGTCAAAGGTCGAAAAATAACCCACGTTGAAATTCGATATCAAAATTTGATCACTGGGGATGTTAACCAGTTTGTTGAATTCGTAACTGGAGCAACAATCACTGATATTGGACGTCGAGCCAAATTTTTATTGATTCATTTGGATAATGGTTATACAATAATTAGTCATTTACGAATGGAAGGTCGTTATAAAATTTCTAGTGACCCTAGTGCAATTGATAAGCATTCTCACGCCATTTTTACGTTAGATAACGGACAAAAGATGATTTATAATGATGTTCGAAAATTTGGTCGAATGCAGCTTTGGAATACTGACGATTTAAGCAATAATAAATCGATTCAAAAACTAGGACCAGAGCCTTTATCAAAAGACTTTACTTTTGAAAATTTGAAGCCTAGAATTGTACGTCATCGTAAAGATATCAAGACCGTTTTGTTGGATCAATCGGTAATGAGTGGTTTGGGGAATATTTATGTTGATGAAGTTTTGTGGAAAGTAAAGATTCATCCAGAAACACTTGCTAGCCACTTAACCGATGAAGATATTCAAAAGATTATTGAAGTGTCTAATGAAGAGATGAAACAAGCTATTCAAGCTGGTGGATCAACAGTTCGTTCATACATCGATGCTAGTGGTCACAAAGGTAATATGCAAAATAGTTTGAAAGTCTATGGTAAAGAGGGGACACCTTGTCCAAGATGCGGAACAAAAATCAAGAAAATTAAAGTTGGCGGTCGTGGTACGCATTTTTGTCCAAAGTGTCAAGTAATCAAATGAGTAAAATATATGGATTAACTGGTGGAATTGCAGCTGGAAAATCAACCATTTTGGATTTTTTTAAGACTTATGGTTGTAAAGTTTACGATGCTGACCAAATTGCACGCCAAGTCGTTGAAGTTGGAAGCATTGGTTTAAAACAAATAGTCGAAAAGTTTGGTCAAGAAGTCTTGAATGCTGACGGGACTTTGAATCGTAAAAAATTGGCTGGAATCGTTTTTTCAGATAGCGAGCAACTGAAAAATCTGAATAACATTACTAGACCTTTGATTAAGAAACGAATTTTAAAAATAATTGCCGATACTAAGGCATCAGATGAGAAAAACATTTCAATTTTTGAGATTCCTTTGTTATTTGAAGGTGGATATCAGCAGTATTTTGACGGTATAATAACTATTTATGTTAGTGAAGAAGTACAGTTAAAACGTTTAATGAATAGAAATAATATAACCAGAGAAGTTGCTTTAAATAGAATTAATTCACAAATGTCGATGTCAGAAAAACGAGATCGAGCTGATTTTGTGATTGATAATTCGGGAGATTTAACCCATTTAGCAGATGAGTTTGATAAGTTGATATCGCAACTTTGATTTGGAAAAGAGGTTAGAATTTTGATTTGTCCACATTGTCATCATGATTCATCAAAAGTAATCGACAGTCGTCCTAGCGATGAGGGACGCGCCATTAGAAGACGTCGTGAGTGTGAATTTTGCGGCACTAGATTTACGACGTTTGAAAGACTTGAGAAAGCACCATTATTAGTAATTAAGAAAAATGGTAATCGTGAAGAATTCAGTCGTGAGAAATTATTGCGGGGAATCGTCCGTGCAGCCGAAAAACGTCCAGTTACCATGGATCAAATGAATGGAATTGTCGATAAGGTTGAAAATGAAATTAGATCAACTGGTGAGAGTGAAGTGCGCTCACAATTGATTGGTGAACATGTCATGAAGATTTTAGCCAAAGTTGACGATGTCACTTATATTCGTTTTGCCAGCGTTTATCGTGAATTTAAAGATATGAATAGTTTCATGAAAGAAGTTCAAGAAATGATGGCGAACGGAAAAAATATTGATAAGAAGTAAGGGGTGGGCGTGTGTCTAATAATTCAACCGATAGTTTTACACCCTTAGTGGGATATTGGTGCCTACCTAGTGGACGTCTCAATGATGAGGATCGTCACATTTTGACAGATTTATATTTACCAATTTTAGGTACAGAAGCATTTAGTCTGTATCTTTTGTTGTGGGAAAAATTACCTAATAAAGAATTGGTCACTCAACGTAAGCCACATGCAGAACTATTGAGTTTATTGAGTATTGACTTGAAAAGATTTTATGAGGCGCGTATCAAGTGTGAAGCTTTAGGACTGATTCGTACTTTTAGAAAAAAAGATGAGTTAGGGCCTTACTATGTCTATCAATTGTTTGAGCCTTTATCACCAGATGATTTCTTTAAAGACGATTTATTGAGTATTTTTTTATATGAGCAAATCGGCGATAAGAAATATCGTTTATTGGCTGATAAGTACAGTCATTCAGAGCGGATCTTGCAAAATTCTGATGAGATTACTAAAGATTTCTTGGAAGTTTTCAAATTGAATAATGACGATTTGATCAACACTCCTACGGATGTAGAAAATATTCGTAGTGAATTCTCGAAGACCGCTAAGACGCAAAAACCAGTGTTGAATGAAAATGATATTCAACCGCTTGATTGGGAATTGATTTCTGATCGAATTCAACAATCATTTAAGATCAGTCCAGATAATTTATTGGAAAATCAAGATTTGATTATCAATTTGCATGCGTTTTATGGCATCGATGAAATGACGATTATTGAATTTATCGGTAAAACTTGCGATATCGTCAATAATAAAATTGATCCTAATCGCTTGAAAAAGTCTATTCAGGATCGATTTGAGAAGAACGCTAATATATCTGCACGTCAACAACCAGAAACGGTTGAAAATAAAGACGATGAGACACATAACTTTAATCGTTCGGATCAATTGATTTTGCAACAAGCTAAGAAATTAACTCCAGCGGACTTTTTAGCCGCTCAGAAGCAAAAGAGTGGTGGTTTTGTTGGTAAAGTCGAAGCTAATGCTTTGCGAGATATGGCAATGAAGGCATATTTGCCATCTTCTGTTATAAATATTATGGTTTATTATATTTTACAAAGCGCATCAGTTTTATCGACACCATTTTTAGAGACCGTGGCAAATGACTGGAAACAAAACGGCGTTAAAACGCCAGAGCAAGCACTGCAAAGAATTACTGATTTTCAAAATCGGCCTCGTGGCAAACGACGTTATAACAATAAAAACCGTAAAGTCGAACAAGCAACTGATTGGTCGAAAGTTAAAGCTAAAATTCCTACAAATAAGCAACAAGACAATGGAGTTCAATTACAGGATAGATTAAAACGATTAAGAAATAAGGATAAATAACATGGAAAATTTAGGAAACAGACTGGCAGAATATTTAAATTCAAAAAATTTAACGGAGGATTATCGCCGTTTACTTAATGGTGCATTAAAAGATCCCGACGTACAGAAGTTTCTCAAGGAAAATAGTGATTCAATCAATCCCAATGCTCTTTCAACGAGTGCTGCTAGTATTTATGAATTTTATAATAATAAGAATCATGCCAGCGAATTGTCCAAAGGCTATTATCCTAAATTGATCGTCAATAATCACAATATTGAAGTGGCTTATTATCCTAATGAAAGAACTCAAAACAAGGAGAAACGTGATCAATATGAAACTGGTTTTGTCTTGATGGATATGCCATCTGATATCAGAAATGCTAAATTAGATGACTATGGTGGTAGTGGTCGTCAAGATGCATTAGGAAAAGCTTTAGATTTTATCGATAATTATTTGAATCAAAAAAACTTTGTGCCAGGATTGTATCTAGCTGGAGATTTTGGCGTTGGTAAAACATATTTGTTAGGTGCAATTGCTAATGAATTATTCAAAAATGATATTCATACAACGATGATGCATTTTCCAACCTTTGCCGTTGAAATGAAAAACTCTATCGGTACGAACAGTGTCTTGGCGAAAGTGAATAAAATCAAAGGCGCCGAAATTTTGATGCTAGATGATATTGGGGCAGACTCAATGTCTAGTTGGATCAGGGATGAAGTTTTAGGAGTTATTTTGCAATATCGCATGCAAGAGAATTTACCAACCTTTTTCTCTTCCAATTTTTCAATGAAAGAATTGGAAAAACACCTTGCTATCAACCAGCGCGGTGAAGAAGAGCCAGTTAAAGCAAAACGTATTATGGAGCGAGTTAGATACCTCTCTAGAGAAGTAATTGTAACTGGTCCTAATAGAAGATTTGAAAAATAACTTGCATTTCTGAAAAATAAATGTTTCAATAAAGCCATGAAAGATAACACTTCGGTTCTAATTCAGGGAGGGTACGATTACTGGAAGCTTACCCATTACTGGAGTTACCACTTTCACGTAAAACTGTATAATGGCCGGTTACTTTATAACCAAATGAGAGAAAACTGTTATTTGTTGTACAGTTTTAAAGTGGGTGGAACCGCGTAGAAAATACGTCCCTGAAGTATGCACATATCGATTGATATGGATGTACTTCAGGGACGTATTTTTTTGTTATCTAATACTTAGGAGGAAATAGTCTATGTCAAAAATCAAGTTAACATTCCCAGACGATTCAGTTAAGGAGTTTGACGAAGGCACAACAACCTTGGATGTTGCTAAATCAATCAGTACATCTCTAGGCAAAAAAGCTGTTGCCGGTAAAATCAATGATGTCCTAGTAGACCTAGAACGTCCATTGAAACAAGATGGTAAAATCGAAATTATCTCAGCAGAAGATAAAGAAGATGCTCAAAAGGTATTGAGAAATACTGCTGCATTGGTATTCAGTGCTGCTGCTAAGAGTTTCAAGAAAGATCTTCACTTCGGTGAAAAACACACAAATGATGATGGTTTCTTCGTAGATACTGATAGTGCTGATGGTCAAATCAGTGTTGATGAATTACCAAAGATCACTGCTTTGATGAATAAGATCATCAAAAACAATGACAAGATTGAAAGATCAATGATGGACAAGAAAGATCTTGCTGATATGTTCAAGGACGATCCATACAAGTCATCATTGATCAACGCAATTGACTCAGTTCAAATTCCTGTTTACAAATTAGACGATTTTGTTGACTTTGGTTACGATGCTGTACTTGCAAATCTTAAGGCTTTGAAGCATTTTGAATTACTTTCAGTTGCTGGTGCTTATTGGCAAGGTAAGTCAAGTAATCCAATGCTACAAAGAATTTATGGTACAGCCTTCTATAAAGAAGATGGACTAAAAGCTGACCTTAAACGTCGTGCTGAAATTAAAGAACGTGATCACAGAACAATTGGTCGTGATCTTGACTTGTTCTTCGTTGACCCAGAAGTTGGTGCTGGTCTTCCATACTGGATGCCAAATGGTGCAACAATTCGTCGTGTTATTGAAAGATACATCATCGACAAAGAAGTTGCTTGGGGTTACCAACACGTTTACACACCAATCCTAATGAACTTGAATGCTTATAAGACTTCAGGTCACTGGGCACACTACCGTGAAGACATGTTCCCACCAATGGATATGGGTGATGGCGAAATGCTTGAACTACGTCCAATGAACTGTCCTTCACATATTCAAATTTACAAGCACCACAACCGTTCATACAGAGATTTGCCTCTACGTATCGCTGAACTTGGTATGATGCACAGATATGAAAAATCAGGTGCTTTGTCAGGACTACAACGTGTTCGTGAAATGACTCTAAATGATGGTCACACATTCGTTGCTCTTGACCAAATTCAAGAAGAATTCAAACGTACACTACAATTGATGGTTGAAGTTTACAAAGACTTTGATATCACAGATTACACATTCCGTCTAAGTTACCGTGACCCAGCTAATACTGAAAAGTACTTCGATGATGATGAAATGTGGAACAGATCACAATCAATGCTTAAAGCTGCTATGGATGACCTTGGTTTGAAGTACTACGAAGCTGAGGGTGAAGCTGCTTTCTACGGTCCAAAACTTGATGTTCAAACAAAGACAGCTCTTGGAAACGAAGAAACACTATCAACTATCCAACTAGACTTTATGCAACCAGAGAAGTTCCAACTAACATATGTTGGTGCTGATGGAGAAGACCACAGACCAGTTATGATTCACCGTGGTATCGTTTCAACTATGGAAAGATTTATCGCTTACCTAATTGAAATTTACAAGGGTGCCTTCCCAACATGGTTAGCTCCAACACAAGTACGTATCATTCCTGTTAACAACAAACTTCACGCAGATTATGCAAACGAAGTTCTTTCAGAATTACGTGCTAAGAATATCCGTGCTGAACTTGATGACCGTGATGAAAAGATGGGTTACAAGATCCGTGATGCTCAAACAATGAAGATTCCATATACAGTTGTTATTGGTGATGAAGAATCTAAGAATGCCACAGTTTCAGTAAGAAAATATGGTGAAGATGATTCAGCTTCAGAAAATGCTAAGATGTTCGTCAGTTCAGTAGTTGCTGATATTGCTAACTACAGTCGTAAAGATGTTACTGACAAAGCAGACAAAGACTAATCAATAAAGCAAAATGTAAATTCACATTGTGGATTTACATTTTTTTTGGAGGAAAAATGAAAGCATTAACAATTACCCACGATAAAACTCAAATAGCCGATGCAAAAATTACTCAAGTTGCTAAACCTACTATTAATAATGATGAAATTTTAATTAAGGTAAAAGCAGTTGGATTAAATCCAGTTGATTATAAACTAATTGAAGATCATCCACTCAATTGGAATGATCCACATGTTTTAGGGTTAGATGCTGCTGGAGAAATTGTTTCGGTGGGGAGCAAAAATCCTAAAAATTTTCAAATTGGCCAACGAGTCTTTTTTCACAGTGATTTAAATAAAGATGGCGTTTATGCTGAATATGCTAAAGCTAAGTACAATGTCGTAGCCAGGATTCCCGATAATGTTTCCTATCAATCGGCAGCAGCAATTCTTTGTTCAGGATTAACGGCTTATTCTGCCTTGTTTCGAAAAATGAATTTGACTGGTAAACAAAATGTCTTGATTCATGCTGGCGCTGGTGGAGTAGGTAGCATTGCCGTTCAATTAGCAAAATACTTAGGCTTAACAGTAATTACAACTGTTTCGACTAAGAAAGTTAGCTTTGCTAAGAAAATTGGTGCCGATTTTGTGATTGATTATAAAAAGCAAAATACTTCCGAAGAGATCAATAAGATAACTGATGGCGTTGGAGTAGATTTGATCATCAATTTGGTTGGTGGTGTTGAAGTTCAAAAAGATTTGTCGAGATTGGCATATAATGGGGCGGTTATTGATATTTTGAACACACCTGATTTGTCCAATTATGATTTAACCGTTAAAGGTCAAAGCGTACTAAGCGTTAATTTAGGTGGAGCTCATAATGGTGGCAGTATTAGTCAGCTCAATGATTTGTCAGTTATGGCCGAATCATTAGTTAAATTAGTATCTGAAGGAATTGTTGATCCATTGATAACCAAACAAATCAGTTTTGAAGAAATTCCAGATGGGTTACAATTGATCAAAAATCATCAAACTGAAGGCAAAATCGTGGCTGTTTTGGATTAATGTCGAGTTAACTTGATTGTAAAGAATGAAGAATTATGTTAAATTAGAAAAGTTGAAAACGAATTAATTATATTATTTTGACAAGTTATATTGACACTTGGCATTATTATGGTATAGTTAATAACTGTTGAGATTAAGCAGAAGCGCCCGCTTCTCACCTATGCATTCGCCTCTAGGTTAATACGATTGCGTAAATAATATAGTGGGCATGCTTGTGCAGCCCGCTTTTTTTGTGGGCCAAATTACTCCGGAGGTGACTACTCATAGCAAGAGATTTATTAATAAATGATCAAATACGTGCAAAAGAAGTACGATTGATTTCTGAAAATGGGGATCAAGTTGGTGTTAAACCAAAGGCTGAGGCACAACGTTTAGCTGAAGCTGCTAATATGGACCTAGTTCTAATGTCACCGGGTGCTAAACCACCTGTTGCCAGAATTATGGATTATGGTAAATATAAGTTCGATCTACAAAAGAAAGATCGTGAAGCACGTAAAAAACAAAAAACTGTTAGTCTTAAGGAAGTACGTTTAAGCCCAACTATTGAAGAAAACGACTTTAATACAAAGCTTAATAATGCTCGTAAGTTTTTGGCTAAGGGTGATAAGGTCAAAGTTTCTCTTCGCTTTAAGGGTAGAGCAATTACTCATAAAGAGATAGGTAAGGAAGTCTTGGACCGCGTCGCTGATAAGACTAAGGATGTTGCTACAGTAACAACTAAGCCAAAAATGGACGGTCGTAGTATGTTCTTAATGCTTGATCCAATTAACTCAAAAGATAACAAAAAGAAGAAATAGTGGAGGGATTTTCAATGCCTAAACAAAAGACACACCGCGCATCAGCAAAAAGATTTAAGATCACTGCTAATGGTGGTTGGAAGAGAAGCCATGCATATACAAGTCACCGTTTCCACGGTAAGACTAAGAAGCAACGTCGTCAATTAGCTAAGCCAGGTATGGTAGGCTCAAGTGATTTGAAACGTATGAAACGCATGCTCGCAACATACTAATTATTTATTCTTTATAATCAAAAGGAGGAGTCATTATGCCACGTGTAAAAGGTGGAACAGTAACTCGCAAACGTCGTAAGAAAGTTTTAAAATTAGCTAAGGGATATCGTGGTTCAAAACATATCACTTTTAAAGCAGCTCATACTCAAATCATGGTTTCATACCGTTATGCATTCCGTGATCGTCGCCAAGTTAAGCGCGATTTCCGTAAGTTATGGATTGCTAGAATCAATGCCGCTGCAAGAATGAACGAAATCAGTTACAGCAAATTAATGCATGGTTTGAAATTAGCTAACGTTGACATTAACCGTAAGATGTTGGCCCAAATTGCTATTGAAGATCCAAAAGCATTTACAAGTTTAGTAGATACAGCTAAGAAAGCTTTAGCTTAATTTTAAAAACGTAATTTGGATAAACCCAAATTACGTTTTTTTACTAATTCGAAGACGAGGATTAAATTATGTTTAAACCCTATATTATGCTCGATAAAATTACTGATCTGACTGTAGAAGATCTTCAAGAACTACATATTACTAAGATCATGACAGATTTGGATAATACCCTTTTGCCATGGAATAGTAACGAGTATGATTTATCATTGCGTAAATGGCTGAATTTAATGGCCCAAAATAATATTGAAGTGATGATTGTTTCTAATAATAGTTATGAACGTGTAGAAAAGGCCGTTAAAGACTTGCCTGTTAGTATCGTGGCACGTGCGGTGAAACCTTTGCCATTCGTAATCATGAAGCATCTCAAAGAAGAAAACATCGATCCTAAAAATGTTTTATTTGTTGGTGATCAAGTGATGACCGATGTTTTAGCAGGCAACATGGCTAACTTAAAGACCGTCCTAGTCAAACCCTTAGTCAAGACAGATGCCAAGAAGACTCGTATTAATAGATTTTTTGAACGTCCTATCTTAAAAGCAATGCAAAAGCGTGATAAGAATTTATACTGGAAGGATTCATTAAATGACAGAAGATAATGAATTGTACTGCATAGGTTGTGGTGCAAAACTTCAAACAGAAGATAAAGACAAACCAGGTTTTGTTCAAGCTTCTACTTTGAAAAAATATACCGAAGATGATTCAAAAGAATTACTCTGCAAGAGATGTTTCAGACTTCGTAACTACAACGAAATCACTGACGTTGATGTTTCTGATGACGACTTTTTGAAGTTGTTAGACTCAATTTCTCAAAAAGATGCCTTAGTAGTTAACGTAGTTGATATTTTCGATTACGAAGGTAGTGTAATTCCCGGATTGCAACGATTCGTCGGTGACAAGAAGATTTTGATGGTTGGTAATAAAGTCGACTTATTACCAGCTTCAGTTAATCAAAATCGTCTTTTGAACTGGTTGCAACAAAAGAGCAAAGAAAACGGTATTAAATCAGTTGACCAAATTATGGTTTCAGCTGTCAAAGGTATCAACATCGATAAATTGATGGACATGATCGAGAAATATCGTGATGGAAAAGATGTCTATGTTGTCGGAACTACTAATACTGGTAAATCAACTTTGATCAACCGAATTATTAGTTCTAATTCTGATATCAAAGATTTGATCACAACTTCTCGATTCCCAGGAACTACTTTGGATCGAATCGATATTCCTTTGGATGATGGTCATTCATTAGTTGATACACCCGGAATTATTCACCGTTATCAATTAGCTCATTTCTTGAATGCCAAAGATTTGAAGACAGTGACACCTAAGAAGCCATTACGTCCTGCAACTTTCCAATTGCGTGATGGACAAACAATCTTTGTGGCTGGTTTAGCTCGTTTGGACTTTCTAAATGAAAGAACTAATGTAACTTTCTACGTCAACCAAGGATTGCCATTGCACAGAACGAAGACCGTAAATGCCGATGAATTTTATGAAAAACATCTCGGTGATATTTTGACACCACCAACTGATATCAAAGAATTCCCTAAATTCAAGAGTCAAATCTTTTCAGCGCATGAAAAATCAGATATCGTTATTTATGGTTTAGGTTGGGTCACAATTCCGGCTGGAACTAAAGTCAAAGCCTACGTCCCAGATGGTGTTCACGTATCAATCCGTAATGCGATAATTTAAGGAGAATTTAATGATAATTAAAGGAAAAAAGAACCGTTATTTAAGAAGCCAAGCAGCAACGATGAAGCCAGTTATTCAAGTAGGTCGCGATGGTATTACTGAAAACTTACTTAAACAATTGGAAATGTTAATCGAAAAAAATGAACTTATTAAAGTTTCTTTGCTTCAAAACACAATGGTTGAACCACAAGATCTAATCGAAGCTTTAAACGAATTCGATTCAGGTATCGTTCACATTCAAACAATCGGTTCCAAAATGGTTTTCTATAAGAAAGCTTCAAAGATCAAAAATCGTAAATATTCAATTGAATTAGAGAAAATGTAATTTAAGTGACTAATTATGAATACTCAAAAACAATTATTAACTAAAGAAAAATTAGAATTTCATAGTAATTTGCCAAAGCGACACGTCGGAATATTAGGTGGCACTTTTAATCCAATTCATTTAGGACATTTAGTGATAGCTGAACAAGTTTATGAACAATTGTGTTTAGATAAAGTTTTGTTCTTGCCTGATAAAATTCCACCTCACCGTGGCGTCAAGAAGACTATTCCTGATATTAAAAGCGATGATCGGATTGAAATGATCAAATTAGCTATTCGTAACAACATGCATTTTGATTTGGACTTGACCGATATTCGTCGCGGCGGTGTTAGCTATACTTTTGAAACAATCAAGATGCTCAAAGACTTAAATCCTAATACAGAGTATTACTTTATAATAGGAGGAGACATGGTAGAGAATTTGCCAAAATGGTCTCATATTGATGAATTAATTCAAATGGTACATTTTGTTGGAGTTTGTCGAAAAGGCTTTGAGGAAAAATCAAAGTATCCTATACTTTGGGTAAATACTCCGGAATTGGAAATTAGTTCGAGTATGATTCGAGAAAAAGTCAAACAGGGACAATCAATTAAGTATTTGGTTCCTGATGATGTAGCTTGGTATATCAAGGATAGGGGGCTTTATCGTGAGTGAATTTAATTACGAAGGCATCAAAAGTGGATTGAAACGAGCAGACATTTTGAACAGAATGAAAGACACCTTGAGTGATTTTCGTTATAATCATTGTTTGCGGGTTGAAAAAACTTCACGTGCTTTAGCTGCCGAATTTGGTGGCGATGTAGATCGAGCTGGTTTGGCTGGATTATTGCATGACTACGCAAAAGAACGAAGCGATGAAGAATTTATTACTGAAATTAACAAAAAACATTTAGACCCAGAGTTGTTACATGCTAATAACGCTATTTGGCACGGAATTGTCGGTGCTGAGATTATTAAGGATGAGTTGGGTATTTATGATGAAGATGTACTAAACGCTATTAGAAGACACACTGTTGGCTCTACAAACATGACACAAGTAGACAAATGTGTCTTTGTAGGTGATTTTGTTGAACCAGGTCGAGATTTTCCTGGTATCGATGAAGCAAGAAAATATGCTGAAAAATCACTTGATAGTGCTGTAACTTTTGAACTAAAACATTCGATTCAACATTTAGTTGATACAAATAAAGAAATTTATCCAGCAACTTTTGTTAGTTACAATTACTGGATCAAAAAAGGAGAATTATAATTTGGACTCAAAAAAAATGATGGAAATTGCTGTGAAAGCAGCTGATGAAAAGCACGCTAATGATATCAAAGTTCTAAATATCAGCGAAGTAAGTATTATGGCTGACTACTTTGTAATCATGGATGCCGGTTCACAACGTCAAGTTGATGCTATTGTGCAATCTGTTTTGGATAAAGCAGGCGAAAATAACATTGAAATTGGTCACGTTGAAGGAAATCGTAACTCTGAATGGGTTTTGATCGACTTGCATGATGTTGTTATTCACGTCTTCACATCTGAAAAACGTGATTTCTACAATCTAGAAAAACTTTGGTCAGATGCTCCAGAAGTTGATATTTCTGATTTGGTAACTGAATAATGATTTATAATTCTTTTGCCAGCGTTTATAGTGAATTGATGGATGATTCATTGTATAGCAAGTGGGCACAGTACGTCGAAAAACAAGTTACAGGCGACAATAAAAAATTATTGGATGTAGCTTGTGGAACTGGTGATTTAACAATTCTGTTGGCTGATAAATTTCAAGTTACTGGAACTGATCTTTCTGAGCAGATGTTGAAGATTGCTGAACAAAAAGCTCAAAAAGCCAATCAAAAAATCCCCTTTATTCCTAGTAATATGATGGATTTATATGACTTTGATAAGTACGACGTTATCACTTGTTTTGATGATTCAATTTGTTATTTACAAGATGAAGATGAACTAGCAATTGCCTTCAATCAGGCTTTACAACATTTAAATGATGGCGGTAAATACTTATTCGATGCACATTCGCTTTATCAAATGGATGAAGTCTTTCCTGGATACATGTTCAACCATCGGACTGAAGATTCCGCTTTTATGTGGAATAGTTTTGAAGGTGAATATCCACACAGCATCGAACATGAATTAACGTTCTTTAATTGGGATGAGAAAATCAAAGGTTATTCAGTTAATACTGAATTGCACAAAGAAAGAACTTATCCGATTGAGACATTTGTAGCTATCTTAAAAGATATCGGCTTCAAAAAGGTCTCAGTCAGTGCCGAATTTGGTACTTCAGAGGTTAAAGATGATTCAACTCGTTGGTTCTTTGCTGCTGAAAAATAGAGGTTTCTATGACAAAAGTTTATGGTGTAGTGGCCGAATTCAATCCGTTTCATAACGGTCATAAAATTTTTATCGATACGA
Organism: Companilactobacillus pabuli; assembly: GCF_014058425.1. Lineage (NCBI taxonomy): Bacteria > Bacillati > Bacillota > Bacilli > Lactobacillales > Lactobacillaceae > Companilactobacillus > Companilactobacillus pabuli. The sequence goes on along the minus strand of NZ_CP049366.1, from coordinate 1,420,404 downwards.
TCAAACAAAAATATCACCCTGATGTCTTGATTGCCGTGATGTCAGGCAATTTTGTACAGCGGGGTGATTTTGCTGTTTTAGATAAGTGGAATCGAGCTAGATTAGCAATTGATTTAGGCGTTGATTTAGTTATCGAATTACCACTAGCTTTTGCTGTCCAACCGGCAGAGTTATTTGCTCAAGGTGCTATGAAGTTATTGAATTTATTAAAAATTGATACCTTAGTATTTGGAACTGAAAAAGAGCTTGATTTTGTCAAAATTGCTCAAAAGATTTTAACAGCCGATAATCAATTCAAACAAGATTATCAACAAAATTCAGCTACTAATTTAACTTCGTATTATCAGCGTTTAGGTATCGATATTGCTGATTTACCTAATCAAATGTTAGGTTTAAATTACGTTCAACAAATAGAGAAGAATCATTATCCAATTAATTTTCAAACGATTCTTAGAAAAAGTGGATTTAGTGCTACTAGCGTTAGAACTGATTTGAAATTAGGTTCTTCTGTTTCTTCTGAGGTGCCTGATTTAACTAATCAGTTGATAAATAAAAATCAAACGTATACTTGGGATGATTTTTATCCATATCTACGTTATCAAATCATAAATTCCGATATTCCAGAACTTCATTCAATCTATCAAATGGTCGAAGGACTAGAATATAAGCTGAAAAAGGAAATTATGATCAGCAATGATTTTGAAGATTTCCTGGACCGAGTGAAGTCAAAGCGTTACACAAGAGCCCGTTTGAGACGTTTGATGATTTACACTTTAATGAATATTCAATCTGAAGAGATTGATAATGTTTATAAAAATCCTTATTTACGAGTATTAGGATTTAGTGGAAATGGTCGTAAATATTTAAACCAACACAAAAAAGACTTTAATTTAATTACTAAAGTTGGCAAAAAAGAGGCCCAAACTTTAGAATTAGAAGTCAGAGCTGATCAAATATTTCAGCTTCAAAGTAAAAAAACACAAGATTTTGGAAAAATGCCTTATATGAAAGGGGTAAATTAATGCTAAATTGGGATGTTCAAGACGTTCGTCGCTACAAAGACAAACCGTTTGAATTTGAGGAAGAACTCGATTTAACTAAAGAATTAACTACACGTTCAGAGGATGTTTTGGACGCTGACAAAGTTTCTGTCAAAGGTCAATTATTCAATGACAATGGTTTAGTTATTTCTGATGTAAAAATCAAGACTACATTGACTGTTCCTTCAACTCGTAGTTTGTTGCCAGTAAAATTACCAGTTGATGTTCGAGTTAATGAAGCTTACAACGTTGATAGCGTGGCCGATGAAGAAGAATTGGAACAATACAATGTTGTTATACCCGTGGATGATGAAAATCCAACTATTAATGTTTATGAATCAGTGATCGATAATATTTTGTTGAGTATTCCTTCAAAAGTTTTAACTAAGAAGGAAAAGGAAGAGAATATTATGCCTTCAGGTAAAAATTGGGAAGTTATTTCTGAAGATGACTTTAAGAGTCAAAAAGAAGAAGAACACGTTAACCCAGAATTTGCCAAATTAAAAAATTTATTTAATAATAATGATGATAAGGAGTAATTATATACTCCTTTTTTATTTTTTTGTTACTATAGGTATGAGAACAAAAATCGGAGGTAGTTATTATAATGGCAAAACCACAAATTGGTGTTATCGGTATGGCTGTTATGGGTAAGAATCTTGCCCTAAACATTGAAAGTCGTGGATATGAAGTAGCAATCTACAATCGTACAGGTTCAAAGACTAAAGCGGTTGTTGAAGAACATCCCGACAAGAAATTGGTACCAAGTTATACAATTGAGGATTTCGTTGACTCACTAGAAAAACCACGTCGTATTATGATGATGGTTAAAGCTGGTGCTGGTACTGATGCTGTCATCAAGCAACTATTGCCTTTGTTGGACAAGGGTGATGTCTTGATCGATGGTGGTAATACATTCTTCGAAGATACTATGGAACGTAATGAACGTTTGGATAAATCTGGAATCAACTTCATCGGTATGGGTGTTTCCGGTGGTGAACTTGGTGCCTTGCATGGTCCTTCATTGATGCCAGGTGGTCAAAAGGAAGCTTATGACTTAGTTGCTCCTATTTTGGAACAAATTTCTGCTAAAGCTGACGAAGATGGCGCACCTTGTGTTACATACATCGGACCAAATGGTGCTGGTCACTATGTCAAGATGGTTCACAATGGTATCGAATACGGTGACATGGAACTTATCGCTGAAAGTTACAACTTGTTGAAGCACTTGTTCAACAATGACGTTGAAAAGATTGCCGAAGTATTCCAAGACTGGAACAAGGGTGAACTTTCAAGTTACTTGATCGACATTACTTCACAAATCTTAACTAGAAAAGATGACGAAGGTACTGACGATTACATCGTTAATAAGATTATGGATAAAGCTGGTAACAAGGGTACTGGTAAGTGGAGTTCACAAAGTGCTCTTGAACTAGGTGTTCCACAATCATTGATCACTGAATCAGTTTACTCACGTTACGTTTCTGCCTACAAAGACGAACGTGTTAAAGCAAGCAAGGTTTTGCCTGCTCCTGAAACAAAACCAGTTGTTAAAGATGTTGACGACTTAGTTGCTAAGATCCGCAAAGCTTTGTACTTCAGTAAGATTATCAGTTATGCTCAAGGATTTGCTCAAATGAAAGCTGCTTCAGATCACTATGATTGGGATCTTAACTATGGTAAGATTGCTCAAATCTGGCGTGCTGGATGTATCATTCGTGCTCAATTCCTACAAAAGATTACTGATGCTTATGATGAAGATCCAAAACTAGATAACTTGCTACTAGACGATTACTTCAAGGGTATCGTTAAAGAATATCAATCAGATGTTCGTGACGTTGTTAGTTTTGCTGTTCAAGCAGGTGTTCCTGTTTCTGGATTTATGGCTGCTATTTCATACTACGATCAATATCGTTCAGAAACATTGCCAGCTAATTTGACTCAAGCTCAAAGAGATTACTTTGGTGCTCATACTTATGAAAGAAACGACAAACCAGGTACATTCCACTATACTTGGTATGAAGAGCAATAATTATAAGTTGATATTAAAATTGGGGCGAAAAATCGCCTCTTTTTTTATGTTTAAAAAAAAATAAAATAAAAGCTTGTCTTCTTTTAATTTTTGCTATATGTTAAAATCATTAATGCATTGCCAAAAGCGTGACACATTTTAATTAATGATTAAGCTATAATTAAAGATAATTTAATATTTTATGTATAGGAGATACGTATGGCTAAAATACTTGTTATTGAAGACGAAGAGAATATGGCAAAATTCGTTCAACTCGAACTTCAACATGAGAATTACGAAGTGACTGTTGAACGTGATGGTAGAACCGGACTGGACGCAGCTTTATCTGAAGATTGGGATTTAATTCTTCTAGATTTGATGCTTCCTGAGTTGAATGGTATCGAAGTTTGCCGTCGTATTCGTCAAGAAAAGAACACACCAATTATTATGATGACAGCACGTGATTCAATAATTGATCGTGTATCAGGATTAGACCATGGGGCTGATGATTATATCGTTAAGCCTTTTGCAATTGAAGAATTGCTAGCTCGCATTCGAGCATTGTTACGACGAATCGATTTGGATATCGATGTAACGAGAAATAATGATCAAGTGCTTAAATATAAGAATTTGGTAATTGATAAGACAACTCAAACATTGAAACGTAATGGTGAAGTGATCGATTTGACTCGCCGTGAATATGATTTGTTGAGTGCCTTGATGGAAAATGTCGGCACAGTCTTGAGTCGTGATGACTTATTAGAACGTGTTTGGGGAACAGGTTCATCAACTGAAACTAACGTTGTGGATGTTTATATCAAATACCTTCGTAATAAAATCGATCGCCTCGGTGCACCTAGTTACATTTCTACTGTCCGTGGTAAAGGGTATGTGATGCGTCGATGAGAATTTCGATTAGATTTAAATGGACCGCTTTGATTTCTATTGTAATTTTGTTGGCTTACATTTTTGTCAGTGTTCTAGCAATGAGAACTGTCCAAAGTGTTGCTTCAGTCAATGAAATCAATAATTTTACTCTGAAATTGGTTATTGGTGGAGTAGTGGTCTTTTTATTGGGAATTGTTTTGTCATTTTATGCTGTTACTTTGGTTTTGAACGATTTAAAGAAAATCAATAAAACAATCGATGACTTGAATAAGAAACCAGACTCAGACTCTCGTATTAAATTACGTAAGAGAAATGATGAAATTTATGATTTAACTATTAATATCAACAAGATGCTCGACCGTATGCAGGCATATACTAATCAGCAAAAAGAGTTCGTGGAAGATGTTTCACACGAATTAAGAACGCCAGTGGCTGTGTTGGAAGGTCATTTGAGTATGTTGCAACGCTGGGGTAAAGATGATCCTGAAGTGTTGAACGATTCAATCAATTCTTCTTTGCAAGAATTAAAACGTATGCAATCCTTGATTCAAGAGATGCTAGATCTTACACGTGTTGAACAGATCGACAGTGCATATTTGGAGCAGACAACTGAAGTTAAGCCTTTGTTTACGCAAGTGGCAAACGACTTCAAAATGTTGCATCCAGATTTTGTGATCAATTTCGATGACGATATCCGTGAGGGTAGTGAAGTTAAGATCTACCGTAATCACTTGGAGCAAGTATTGGTAATTTTGCTGGATAATGCTTTCAAATATTCAGCCGACCGCAAAGAAATCAATTTTGCTGCTTCAACTAACTCAGCTTTGTTAGAGGTGGTAGTCCAAGATTATGGCCTAGGAATCGCAAAAAACGACCTGAAACGCATTTTCAATCGTTTTTATAGAGTTGACAAGGCTCGCTCTAGAAAACGTGGAGGAAACGGTTTAGGGCTTTCTATCGCTAAACGCTTGATTGAAATCTATCATGGTAGCTTAGAGGTTGAAAGCGTCGTTGGTTCTGGGACTGTTTTTAAGATTGAATTGCCATTAGTGCAAGTTAAACCTGAAGAAGAGCAGACTGAAAAAGAAAATGAAACTGAAAAATAATAATATTTATCCAGATTTACTTTTTCTTAAATTAGATTAGTGATAGAATTCCGTCCTCCATAGCAAAGAAAATTTGGCTGGAACAATGTGGGCATGACTTGGAGCCTTTGCTAAGACCAAAACCGGGCAAAGTCTTCAAGCTCGGCCTTATTCTAAGCAATAAATTGCTAAGAATAATTTCACATTTGAGCCAATTTTCTTTGCTATTCCGGACTAGATAGTGGTTTTAATTTAAAAGTTGATAGCGTCTATTCGGTGTCCATTAGGGGTGCCTGAATGGGCGCTATTTTGATTTGTTCGTAATAAATAAATACAGTACTGATCTACAAAACAAAACGGACGACGGCAATTTAACGCTAACCAACTTTTAGTAAGAGCCAAATTGTCCGCAAGTAAAAAAATATTCCTAATATTAAGTTATTGTTACAGCGCTTGTAATAAAGCATTTTTACTAGTAATTTAAAGCTTATAAGGGGATAGAAAAATGAAGAAAAAACTAGGGATAGCTGTTTTAGCAGTGAGTTTTTTGGCTTTTCTATTTATGGGGACAACACAAAATGCTTCTGCTCAAACAGTCAACGATTATATTATTAGTAATCAGATCAAACCGGCGACAATTCAAAATCGGGAGGGGACTTTTAGTGAATGGTTTCCTTACGAAAATGGTGTCGGAAAGCCAGAAGGAATCGTAATTCATGAAACTGCTGATAATAATGCGACAGCTGAAGATGAAGTGAGTTTTTTTAATAACAATTGGCCTAGAGTTGAGGCTTATGTACACGCTTTTGTCGATAACAATGAAATTATCAATATTCACAATACTGACTATGGTGTTTGGGGTGCTGGTCCTACTGCCAATTCCAAATTTATCCAAGTAGAATTGTGTCGGACACATGATTATGATTCATTTGCCCGCTCTATTGCTAATGATGCCTATTACGCTGCTAGCAAGCTGTTACAATACAACATACCTGACAAGCCTGAAAAAACCATTGTTTCACACAACCAAGTGAGTCTCACATATCATGAAACAAATCACAGTGATCCAACGGGCTATTTTAAAAATCAAGGTTACAGTATGTATCAGCTCTACGACATGATTGGATATTATTACAATAATTTAAAGACGACAGGTAATGCTTATGGTGTCAGTGCTGCTACTCAAGAAGCCGTTAATCCTAATTCTACGATTAAAGTTGACAACAAGAATGGCAGTTATGTACCATTGGTTGCCTTTAGTAATAATCAGATGATTAAAATTAAGAACCGAGCACTGGCAAATCATACTGCTTGGTACACTGATCAGACTAAAAATATCAGTGGGGTAACTTATCACCGTGTTGCTACAAATGAGTGGGTTGCCGCAAGTTATCTAGAGTAAAAAAAATAAGTAAAACTCAATTGTGTAGAGTTTTACTTATTTTTTTATTTCTTGTTGCGATTTTGTTTGCCCTTATTCAATTCACGAATGTTTTTGTGCATTTCATTAGCTTCAGCTTTTTGTTTAGAAGTATTAGCTGTAGTACCACTTGTTGTACTTGTACCATCTGCTTGTAGCATTTCATCAAGCATTTCCTTAGTAACAACAATCTTAACTGGATTCTTAGCTAACTCTTCATCAGTTTTCTTTCTGATTCTAGGAGTAACTACATAGTTAGTAATGAGTTGTTGAATGACAATAACGACACCACCAACTAAGAAGTAAAGTGCAAGGGCTGCTGTTGAAATCATAGAAATGAAGAAAGTCATCATTGGACTCATCAACAACATAGTTTGCATTTGTTTTCTTTGTTCCTTTGGAACGATTTGAAGTGACATCCAACCTTGAACTAAGTAGAACAAGGTAGCAACAATAGCAATTACTATACTAGGTTTGCCAAGTGGGATTGAAAGGAATGTAGCTGAACCAATATTTTTAGAATATTGAACGGCTTGATAAATACCAATCAAAATAGGCATTTGTAATAATAGTGGCAAACAACCCATACCACCAGTCAAACTCAAATTGTTAGCCTTGTAAACTTGCATCATTAAGCTACTGATCTTTTGTTGAGCATCAGGACCCTTAGCTTTCTTTTGTGCTTCTTGAATCAATTTCAATTGTGGTTGAACAGCACGCATTTTTTCTTGTTGAGTTGTTGATTTATATTGTTGGTTCAATGATAAAGGAACCAAAATCAAACGAACTACAAAAGAGATAATCATGATTCCCCAAGCGTAGGCATTTGTACCACCGACTGCTTCTGCGGTCTTCATGATCAAATTTTGGAACGGAATCCCTAGCCATTTGTAAATGAAACCATATGGCCCACTAGTTGGAGCATGAAGGTTAGTTGTACCTTGTGCACACCCCGTCAAAACTAGTGTCAGTACTAAGACTAAAGACAGTACTGATAAATATTTGACGTATTTTTTATTCACTTAAATAAACCACCCTTTTAATCGTATACAAAGTAATATACGTTAACTCATTTGACGTTTCAACCAATCACAGTGAATTTTGTGTAATGTTGTAAGTCGTCAGAAAAAGTATAGTCCATTTTGGTAACTTTTCCAAAGGGTGAAGGTGAAGATTTAACACGATTTAAAAAAATATAAAGTACTTTTTGATCTGCTTCAGCCTCAATTGAAACGGATCCGTCGATCTCATTTTGCACGGTTCCATTGACGCCCAGTTCTTGAGCTACTTGAAAAGTTGAGTAACGAAAGCCCACGCCTTGAACGAGTCCATCAACATTAATGGAAAGATGTTTCACACGTATCACCTCAAATCTTTGAATGTGTTAATATCTATATTATAGAACAAGAGGGATGGATTATATGAAGTATATCGAATCGAAAAAAAATGACGAAATTAAACAACTAAAGAAGTTGTCTGCAACTAAAAACATTCGTAAGACTGGTACATACATGATTGAGGGTTTCCATTTAGTTAGAGAAGCCGACCAATATGAACAAGATTTTGTAAAATTATTGGTAACTGAAAAGTACCAAGAAGACCGTCTCGTTAAAAAATATCATGAAATTGCTGTAACTATTTCTGAAGATGTAGCTAAAGACTTGTCAGAAACAAAAACTCCACAAGGAATCTTTGCAGTCATCAAAGTCCAAAATAGTGACGATCTGACAGAATTTTCTGGTAAGTGGGTCATGATGGATGATGTCCAAGATCCTGGTAACGTGGGAACAATCGTTAGAACTGCTGATGCAGCTGGATATGATGGTGTAATTACAAGTATGGATACCGCTGATTTTTACCAACCAAAAGTCCAACGTTCAATGCAAGGTAGTCAATTCCATTTGCCAATTTATCGTATGGATATCGACAAGGCTATCAACTTGGCTAAGAAATCTGGTTTAACTATTTATGGATCAGAGGTAAATGCTCAGGCTAAACCTTATACACAATTAGAAAAACAAGACCAATTCGCTTTGATCATGGGTAATGAAGCCCACGGTGTCAGTCAAAATGTCTTGAACGCTACCGATAAAAATATTTATATCCCAATTCTAGGAAAAGCTGAATCCCTTAACGTAGCGGTTGCAGCTGGAGTTTTGATGTACGGTTTACAAACATTATAAACTTGCGAAACTTTTTAATTTTTGTATAATCATTTGTATAAATAATATTTAAACTTTGACGAAAAATAGTAACTGTGGCATTTATAACAGGAAGAGCCGTTAACTGAGATAGGCTTGATAAATAAAACAGCGAATTCACTTTCTGAGTTTTTAGTTAGTTACTATATAACTACTTGAGTGCATGTTTAACATGAACTAGGGTGGTACCGCGAGTCCTCGTCCCTTATTTGGGATGGGGACTTTTTTATGTGGATACATTTAAAAATTCCAGAATCAGTTTTATCACCAAGGAGGAAGAAAATGTCATTAAATGATACGTTAAAGAATTTAAGAGAAAATGGTATCGATGAAGCTAAACGTGCACAAAAGCTTCAAGAATTAAATGATTTAAGAGTTAACTTATTAGGTAAAAAAGGTCCAATCACTAAAGCCTTGCGTGGTATGAAAGATGTTCCAGCTGAACAACGTCCAGAAATTGGAACTTTAGCTAATAACGTTAAAAAAGATATTCAAGCTGCTATTGAAGAAAAAATGGCGGAACTTAATCAAAAATTAATTGCCAAAAAACTTGAAGAAGAAACAATCGACGTTACTTTACCAGCTACAAAAAAGGTTCAAGGAACAAAACATATTTTGAACCAAACGATTGAAGATATTGAACAATTCTTCATTGGTTTAGGCTATGAAGTTGCTGGTGGCTATGAAGTTGAAGAAGATCACTATAACTTTGAAAGATTGAATATCCCTAAAGATCATCCGGCTCGTGATATGCAAGATACGTTCTACTTGTCAGATGAATTATTGATGAGAACTCAAACTTCAGCTCAAGAAGGTCGTGACATGGAAGCTCATGACTTTACTAAAGGTCCTTTGAAGATGATCTCACCGGGTGTTGTTTACCGTCGTGATGATGATGACGCTACTCACTCACATCAATTCCATCAAATTGAAGGTTTAGTTGTTGATAAGAATATCTCTATGGCAGATTTAAAGGGAACGCTTGATGCATTATGTCGTCACGTCTTCGGTCCTGATCGTGAGATCCGTTTCCGTCCAAGTTACTTCCCATTTACCGAACCATCAGTTGAAGTTGACGTTTCTTGTTTCAATTGTGGTGGTACAGGTTGTCGTATTTGTAAATATACTGGTTGGATTGAAGTATTAGGTGCTGGCTTAACACATCCAAACGTTTTGAAGATGTCAGGCATCGATCCTAATGAATACAGTGGTATGGCCTTTGGTCTTGGACCAGAGCGTTTTGCAATGCTTAAATACGGAGTTAACGACATTCGTGATTTCTATCTCAACGATGTTAGATTCCTAGAACAATTCAAAGGAGTAAATTAAGATAATGAAAATTTCTGTTAATTGGCTAAAAGAATACATTCCAGTCGATCACACGGTTGAAGAAATTGCTAATAAAGTTTCTCTAACTGGTATCGAATCTGGCCCAGTCAAACTCGGTGAGGAATTGACTAATTTGGTTGTCGGGCACATTACTAGCGTAGTACCACATCCAGATTCAGATCATTTAAAACTTTGCCAAGTTGATGTTGGTGAAGAAGAAGAAATTCAAATCGTCTGTGGTGCTCCTAATGTGGCCGCTGATCAATACGTAATTGTAGCCTTGCATGGTGCTCATTTGCCAAATGGCGTGCGTATTAAACGTGGTAAACTTCGTGGACAAGAATCTAACGGGATGATTTGTGGACTTGATGAAGTCGGTGTTCCTGCTCAATACATGCCAAAAGAATTCGAAAATGGTATCTATGTCTTCGATGAACCACAAACACCAGGACAAGATGTTTATGATCTATTAGGTCTTAAAGACGAAATGGTCGATATCGATATTACTCCTAACCGTGCCGATACTTTAGGGATGCGTGGTGCTGCTTGGGAAATCGGTGCAACTTACGATGAAAAGCCTAAATTTACTAAACCAGAATTAAATCAAAGTAAAGTTAAAGATTTGACTGATGCGACTGCAACAGTTGAAGAAAAAGACTTGGTTCCAGATTATTTACTTCGTGAATTAAAAGGCATCAAGGTTACTAAGAGTCCACTTTGGATGCAAAGAAGACTTTGGAATCAAAATATCAGACCCGTCAACAGTGTTGTCGATGCAGCAAATTATGTGATGATCGAATACGGTCAACCAGTTCAAGTTTACGATTTGGACAAATTACCTCAAAAGAATTTAACCGTTAAACTTGCCAAAGATGGCGACAAATTAGTATTAGCTGATACTGAAAAATCCTTAAATCATAACGATTTAGTAGTTACATCTGGTGATGAAGTTTTAGGTTTAGCTGGTATCATTAATGGAACTCGTGCTGCTGTTGATGAAAATACTACCAATATCTTAGTAGAAGCTGGTGTCTTTGACGGAGCCTTTGTTAGAAAAGCTGCTCAAAGACATGATTTGCGTGACGATGCCTCAAACCGTTTTGAAAAAGGTGTTGATAATGGAATCGTCAGTGAAGCCTTAGTCCGCGCTACACAATTGATTGACCAAGCTAGTGATGCCAAAGAAATTTCTGAGGAAATTATCGGTAACTTTACTAAAGCTCAACCTACTGTTATCAAAGGTAGTATCAAGCACATTAATCATTTGATGGGGCTAGAACTTTCAAGTGATGAAATTCTTCAAATCTTTGATCGACTTGGTTTTACTAGTGAATTATCAGGCGATGCGGTAACTGTGACAATTCCTACACGCCGTTGGGATATGGAAATTGAGGCTGACTTAGTTGAAGAAGTAAACCGAATTTATGGTTATGAAAACTTGCCTAATACTTTGCCAGCTGGAATGGAAACTCGCGGTGGCTACAGCGCTAAGCGTGAATTGAGTAATAAATTGCGTGATGCCTTGTTGGCTAGTGGATTGGATGAAGTTATCAATTATTCATTATTGAACAAACAAGAAGTTGATGATTTCAATATTTTAAATTCAGAATATACTAAATTGCTTCACCCTATGACTGAAGATCACGAATACTTACGTAACAGCTTGATTCCAGGCTTAGTCAGAGATATTGCTTATAACCAAGCTAGAAAGAACGATGATCTTCAAATATTTGAACAAGCTCGAGTATTTGATCGAGAGACTGGAAATGATCGTCCAAAAGAATTACCATTTATTTCTGGTGCCATCAGTGGTAATGTCATTGAGGATGCTTGGAACAGTAATGCTAAGCCAGTAGACTTTTATTATGTTAAGGGAATCGTTGAAGAATTGTTGTCATACGTTAATGCTGATGCTGAATTTTCATTTGTTGCAACGGCAGATTATGATAATCTTCATCCTGGACAAACGGCTAAGATTTTGGCTAATGGTCAAATGGTTGGTATTATCGGTAAATTGCATCCAAATTATCAAAAAGCACACAATGTCAATGACACATTTGTTTTTGAATTGAATATTGATGCCTTATTCGACTTGAATACTAGAAATGTCAAAGCAACTAGCGCACCTAAGTATCCAGAAGTCAGCCGTGATCTAGCTATTTTAGTAGAAAAAGATGTTGAAAATGGTCAAATTATTTCTGATATCTTTAATAATGGTGGTAAATATTTGAAGGATGTTAATATCTTTGATGTTTATGAAGGTAAGAATATCAAACCTAACCATAAGTCACTCGGTTATCACTTAGTATTCTTGAATCCTAATGATACTTTGACTGATGAGGAAGTAGAAAAGGCCTTTACATTAGTCAAAGACAGTCTAGTTCAAAAATTTAATGTGGAAATTAGATAAAATTATTGCCAAACTAATGGTATAATTCTAATAAATTAACTCGGGAGGCTGTGTCTTGAGCCAAAAGGATGAAAAAAAAGAAGCATTGAAGCATGAGTCAGATGACAAAATCAAAACTCGCGCCGAAGAAAGATCAGTCGCTAATCATATTGCGTATTGGATTGTTGGTGTGATTGCGGTTTTGGCAGTCGTCGTTGCTATCATTGGCTTTAATTATGTGAATAGTTCATTGCAACCATATAATGCGAATAGTAAAGAAGATATTGTTGTTAAAATCCCAATAGGTTCTTCTAGTAAAGAAATTGCTAAGACTCTTGAAAAGGATAAAGTTATCAAGAGTGCGACAGTCTTTAATTTCTACGTTAAAGCTCAAAACTATACTGATTTTCAAGCAGGGTATTATACTTTCAAGCAATCAATGGATATGAACCATGTTGTTAAGCAGTTGCAAAAGGGTGGTAGTGCCGAACCAACTGGAACAGCTTCGAATACTGTGCTAGTTCGTGAGGGTGTTACAATAGACCAAATTGGTGATCAGATTCAAAAATCAACTAAGTTTAAGAAAAAAGATTTCTTGAAACTGATGAAGGATAAATCTTACATGAAACAACTTCAGAAGAAGTATCCTGAATTGTTGGATTCATCAATGGCTAAGAAAAATGTTAGATATCATCTAGAAGGTTATTTGTTCCCAGCTACTTATGGTCTTTACAAGGGTGAAACTCTAAAAGAATTAGTTAACCAAATGGTCGAAAAAGACAATGAGATCATGAAGCCTTACTTTGAAACTATTAAAGAAAAAGGCTTAACAGTGCAACAAACACTTACTTTGGCATCATTAGTTGAGCGTGAAGGTGTTACTGAAAAGGATCGTAAGAAGATTGCTGGTGTATTCTTCAACCGTATTGATATCGATATGCCAATTCAATCAGATATTTCAGTTATGTATGCATTGAATACTCATAAGACTAAATTGAGTAATAAAGATGTTAGAGTTGATTCTCCATATAACTTGTACAAGAATGCAGGTTATGGACCTGGACCATTTAATACTCCAAGTGTGCAAGCAATAGAGGCTACTTTGAATCCTAGTGATAGGGATGAAAATTATCTATACTTTGTTGCCAACTTGAAGACTGGTAAGGTATATTATTCACATACATTGCAAGAGCATGAAAGTAAAAACTCATCTCTAGGTCAATAATGTATAATTACAGATAATAAATGTCATCTAATCATTACAGGTTAGATGACATTTTGAAATTATCACAATAATGATTTTAAAAAGGAAGATATAACAATGGCAGACAGAAGTTATCCTATGACAGCTGAAGGTAAGAAGAAGCTGGAAGAAGAATTAGAAAATTTAAAGAAGGTTAAACGTCCAGAAGTTATCAATCGTATCAAGATTGCTAGAAGTTTCGGTGACCTTTCAGAAAACTCAGAGTACACATCTGCAAAGGATGAACAAAGTGTAGTTGAGTCAAGAATTTCTCAAATTATTGAAATGCTTCAATACGCTAATGTTATCGATGCTGATGATGTAGCTCATGATGAAATTTCAATCGGTAAGAAAGTTACTGTTCAAGAAGATGGCGAAGAACCTGACGTTTATACAATCGTTGGAGCCGCAGAATCAGATCCTGACAGTGGTAAGATTTCAAACGATTCACCAATTGCTAAGGCTTTATTGGGCAAGCATACAGGTGATGTAGTTACTGTTGAAACACCTGTTGGTAGTTATGAAGTTACTGTAAAAGCCGTTGAAGTTGCTTAATGAAGACGTTTTCTGATATGTTTATCTTAGAAAAAAATTGAGGTGGACGTAATGGAAATTAAGCTAACAGATGAAGCAATCAAATGGTTTGAAAAAGAGTTGGACTTAGTACCCGGTGACGGTGTACATTTTTATGGTAAGGTCTATGGAAAGACTATGGTTCACGATGGTTTTTCAATCGCTATGCGTAAAGAAAAGCCAGTTGATCCAGTAGCCAGTACCGTAGTCGATGGTGTGGTTTATTACATCACTGACAGTGATACGTGGTTTTTTGCCAGATATGATTTGTTGGTAGAGTATGATCCAGACCTCGATGGGCCTAAGTATATTTTTAAATCGAATGAATAATCGTTCGTTTTTTGAAGGATGAATATGAGAAGAATACTGGATATAATAAAGAAAAGAACGGGTAGTCAAGCGAAGTCTACTATTCCATTTCGTCTAAACCTGCTTTTTTTTATTGTCTTTGTGCTATTCGCAATGTTGGTCGCTCAACTTGCTTATTTGCAAATCGTCTATGGTGGCAAATTTGAAGCTGAAGTTGATCGGACAGACAAGACAGTAATGACAGGCAGTGTACCACGTGGAATGATTTATGATTCAAAAGGTAGACTTTTGGTTGGTAATTCAACGCACAATGCCATCACTTATACGAAGAGTGGTAGTGTTAGTTCGTCTGATATTTATACGATTGTTAACAGATTAACTAAGTATATTAGTGTTGATCCTAGTGATTTAACTAGTCGTGATAAGGCTGATTATATTTTGTCAGCTCCAAACAAATCGAAGCAAGTTATTAAGCAAATGCCCAAATCGTATCGTGTTGATAGTAATGGGGATGCTTTGTCTACTACTAAGATTTATGCTAACGAAGTTAAGTATGTTGAAAAACAGGGTATTCATTTGAATGATAAAGACATGCAACGTGCTTCATTATTCAAAACTATGAGTTCTGCTTATTCACTTTCAACGGTATTTTTGAAGGATAAGAATTTAAGTTCTAAAGAAATCGCACAAGTGAGTGAGCATTTAACAGAACTGCCAGGTGTAAGTATCGGTAGTAATTGGGAACGTGATTATCCACAAGGTAAGTCAATCGCAAGTATTATCGGTAGTGTATCAACAGAAAAGCAAGGTATTCCTGATGATGAATTGAATACAATGCTAGCTAGTGGCTATTCTCGAAATGACCGTGTTGGTACTAGTTACTTAGAGAAGAGCTATGAATCGATTCTTTCTGGTACTAAGAGTCAAAAACAAGTTCAAGTTGGTTCCAATAATCAAATTAAAAAGAGTACTACCTTATACAAAGGTCAAAAGGGTGGCAATCTTAATTTGACGATTGACTCTAAGTTCCAAAAGAAGGTTCAAGCCGCTCTAGAAGAACAATATAGTGCTGCTCAATCTGCCGGAATAACACAATATTCTGATGGTGCTTATGTAGTAGCGATGAATCCAAAGACCGGTGCTATTTTAGCTATGGCTGGGATTCACAATAATCCACAAACTGGTAAAACGTCTGAAGATGCTTTAGGTGTTATCAATCGTACCTTCGTTATGGGGTCTGCTGTCAAAGGGGCTACTGTTTTGGGTGCGATGATGGATGGAGTTATTTCTCCAAGCAACAATACTCAAGCTGATGATCCAATTTATTTGCCAGGTACTCCGGTTAAGAAATCAGTTTATCCAGCAGGAACTTTCAGTAGTTTGAATGCCATTCAAGCTCTACAATTTTCATCTAATATTTACATGATGAATTTAGCTTTGAAAGAAGCTAATGCTAAATATACGCCAAATTCATATATTCATATGGATGATGATATCTTTGATAAATTACGTGGCTACTTCAATCAATTTGGTTTAGGTGTCAAAACAGGTATCGATATTTCTGGTGAAACAGCGGGTATCGAAGGTGCTACTCACAATAGTAATGGCTCTTTGAAGACTGGTTCTGCACTGGATTTGTCCTATGGAAACTATGATGCTTATACGTTGATCGAAATGGCTCAATATATTTCAACCATTGCTAATGGTGGTTATCGCTTGAAACCTTACGTCGTACAATCAATTCAAAAGACTAAAGATGATGGAACTAAAGGTGCTTTGACTTCAGTTACTAAGCCTTCAGTCTTGAATAAAGTTGGCGTAACAAACGATGAATTAAATGTTGTTAAAAAGGGTATGTATGCAGCCGTACATGGTAGTGGTTATTGGACAACTGCTACTCGTCTAAAGGATCTTTCACCAGCAGTAGCTGCTAAGACTGGTACAGCTCAATCATTCTACTACAACCCTGATAATCCTTCTTCTGATCCACCAGAAACAATCACTACTAGTTTGGTCAGTTTTGGACCTTATGATGATCCAAACATTGCAATGGCAATTGTCTTCCCTAATCTAACTAGTGAAAGCGGGAGTTATCCTCAATTGCTTGCAAAACAGATTTATACCGACTATTATAAAATGACGGGTCAGAAATAATCTGAATTTAACCTTTTAATATACCCGAAAAAATGATATATTTAATTAGTTGAATTTAGTTAAGTATTTATGAAAGGATGTTCCAAAGATGAGAGTTAATATAACAATGGAATGTACTTCATGCCATGAACGTACATATCTAACAAGCAAGAGCAAGCGTAACAATCCCGATCGTCTTGAACTTAAGAAATATTGTCCACGCGAACGTACTGTTACATTGCATCGTGAAACAAAATAAACAACAGGTTAAAATCCCTGTTGTTTTTTTTTCTAAGGAGTGATCATTAGTTGGATAAAGTAAGTTTCAGAAAAAAACAAATTGATCTTGTGAGCGATTTTATGAAGTCTGATAAGGCTCAGAAAGAAATCAACAACCTTTATTTTCAATTATTTAATGATTTAGATTTTCAAAATGCGCCTTCAGTTGGAATCACTATGAGTACCAACGATGAAATACCGACTTTTCCAATTATCAATCAATGTTTTGAAATGGGAAAAGAAGTCTATATTCCAAAGACTTTTTCTGATTATTCAATGTCTTTTGTTAAATACACGCAAGATACTGAATTAATTGAGTCGGCTTTTGGCGTCAGGGAACCTAAAGATTATGAAAATAACGTGATGAATCCACCTGATCTTTTGATTGTTCCTGGATTGGCTTACTCCCAAGATAAGAATCGTTTGGGATTTGGCTCAGGTACTTTTGATAGATATCTAGCCAAATTTCCAACGAAGACTATCTCCTTAGCTTTAACTAGCCAATATTATTCAGAGCCACTTTGGCCAGTTTATGTGCTAGACAAGCAAATCGATAAGATCATCGTTGCAAAGGATGAACAAAATGCAGATAATCAATCGGCGCTCTAACGCCTACGTAACTTGGTCTTTATTAGCGGTAACCGTGGTAGTTTTCTTACTAGAGACAATTAGTGGTGGTTCACAAAATTTATTAACTTTGATTCATTTTGGAGCCAAAACTAATTATTTAGTACAAGAAGGTCAGTGGTGGCGCTTAATAACACCAATATTTTTACACATTGGTATCTTCCATATTCTGATGAATGGGTTTACACTATTATATGTCGGTCAAATACTTGAACCAATGATTGGTCATTGGAGATTTTTGATAGTTTACATGTTGAGTGGAATTATGGGTAATTTGGCCAGCTTTGCTTTTGGTAGTAACAATGCTATTTCGGCAGGGGCTAGTACTTCATTGTTTGGAATGTTCGCCGCATTCTTATCACTGGCAATAATTTATCGTGAAAATCGTTTTTTGACAGAATTAGGGAAGAGTTTTCTAGGTTTGATCGTCATTAATTTATTGATGGATCTAACTATGTCTGGAATTGATATCTGGGGACACATTGGCGGTGCCGTTGGGGGGCTGCTTTTGGGATATGCTTTGGGTTTACCAAACATTTCTCGTCCAAAGATGATTTTTCGGGCTTTAGCAATAGTAGTAGTTGTTGTGATTTCTTATTATATGTATGCAAAGGGTATGATCGTTTATGGATAATAAGATGAGCTTTACGACCCTCTATGATGTACAACAGTTACTCAAACGTTTCGGTACTTTTGTCCATCTTGGTAAAAGATTATGGGACATTGAACTGATGTTTATTGAGGTCAAACGTTTGTACAAAGATGGATTGATCGACAAAAAGACTTTTATTAGTGCTCAATTGGTCTTAAAACGGGAGCATAGAAAAGAAGAAGAAAAGGACAGATCAAAGTGACAGACAAAAAGTTAATCGGTGTTGACCTTGGTGGTACAACAATTAAATTTGCTATTCTTACTGATAAAGGTGAGATTCAACAAAAATGGAGTATTGAAACAAATATTCTATCTGATGGACAATTGATTATTCCTGACATTATTGATTCAATTAATCATCATATCGACATGTATGATATGAGCGTTGACCAATTCGATGGTATCGGATTAGGTTCACCTGGTACAATCAATCATGAAAAGGGCACAATCAAGGGTGCTTTTAACCTTAACTGGACTAATGAAGTTTATCCAGTACGTGATATTGAAAAGGGAACTGGCCTACCAGTTGTCATTGAAAATGATGCTAACGTTGCTGCTCTTGGCGAAAGATGGCAAGGTGCTGGTAACAACGCTGACGATGTTGTCTTTGTAACACTTGGAACAGGTGTTGGTGGTGGTATCATCGCTAATGGTAAGTTGATTCAAGGACAAAATGGTGCTGCTGGTGAAATTGGTCACGTAACAGTTGATCCTAATGGTTTCATGTGTACTTGTGGTAAGAGAGGCTGTCTAGAAACAATCGCTTCAGCTACTGGTATCGTACGTGTTGCTAGAGACCGTGCTTCAGAATATGCTGGAAATTCAGAATTGAAGGCTATGCTTGATGATGGTCAAGATATTTCTGCTAAGGACGTATTTGATCTAGCCAAGAAAGATGATGACTTGGCCATGATGGTTGTCGATTATGTTTGTGACTCACTTGGATTTGTTCTAGGTAACATCGCTAATACCTTGAATCCTAAGTTTGTTGTTATCGGTGGTGGCGTTTCAGCTGCTGGTGATTTCTTGCTAAACAAAGTTGACAAAGCTATGCGTAAAAACGAATTTGCTACAATCAAGGATTCAACTGAATTAAGACTAGCTAGTCTTGGTAATGGTGCTGGTGTTATCGGTGCTGCTTCATTGATTAAAGTTGATTAGGAGTTTGTATTAATGCAAGTTTTGAATGCCGTTTTATATGTTATTGTAATCGGCTTTTTGGTTTATTGGGTTGGTTCATGGCTCTACTTCTGGTTAAAGGGTAGACAAATGCACGGCGCAATTGATCAAAAGACCTTTGAGGAAACGATGAGAAAAGCTCAAATCGTTGATTTAAGAGAGAAAAATGCTTTTGATGCTAAACACATTTTGGGTGCAAGAAACCTTCCATTTACGCAATTAAAGTACAATGAAGGCGAATTGAGACCTGATCTTCCAGTTTATCTTTATGGAGATAACAAGAACATGTGTGTTCGAGCAGCTCTTAAAATGCAAAAGAAGTGGGGCTTCACTGACGTTAAATGGTTAGAAGACCGTTTTTCCGACTGGGAAGGTAAGACAAAGAAAACCACTAAAATCTAAAAAAATGCTGTGCAGAAAAAAATCTGACACAGCATTTTTTAGTATAATGTTTTTAAGTTTAGCCTTGGTGTGCTTGTAAACTCTTACGGTTAGCACGTCTGCGGTTAGCTTCAATACGTTCGTTTTCTTGGTTTTCTGGTTCGATGACCTTCTTCTTGAAAGCATGTAATGCTCCATAAACTGCTGTAGCTGTTGTTAGTGAACCAACAAGGAAGCCTTTAACAAAACGTAAGTGTTTTTGATTTTTTGCCATAATACATTCCTCCTGTCTTTAGTTCTCATTATGGCGTATTTCCTTTAAAATATCTATAAAAGACTGTCTAAGAGAGGTAATTTTTTGATAAAAGTAGTTGCAATAGTAGGACCGACCGCCGTTGGCAAGAGTGCCTTAGGTTTAAAATTGGCTCAAAAATTCAATGGTGAGATCATTTCCGGTGATTCAATGCAGATCTATCGGAAATTAGACATCGGAACGGCTAAGGACACTCCAGAAGAGTTACAGACTGTTCCACATCACTTGGTAGACATTTGTGATGCCAGTGAACGTTATACAGTTAAAGATTTTCAACAAAAAGCTCGACAAATCATTACTAGTTTAGCTAATGATCAGAAACTGCCTTTGGTTGTTGGAGGAACGGGTTTTTATTTGAGTTCTTTGATCAACAATTTAAATTTAGGTGGTAAGTCAGATAGTGATCCAGCTTTACGTAAAGAACTGATGAAAATCGAACAGACTGGTGGTGTTGACCGATTGCAAAAAATGTTGCAGTCAATCGATCCGAAAGCTTTTGATAAAATTGACATTGATAATACACGCCGTTTGATCAGAGCGATTGAAGTTATGAAAACAACTGGCAAATCGATTACAGAACAGGATAATGGTGAAAAATGGGCTGACTTTTATTTGGTAGGTTTAACGGATGATCGTCAAAAATTGTATGAACGTATTAACCATCGAGTGGATATAATGGCTGAAAATGGCTTAATTAGCGAAGCTAAGTACGTTTATGACAATCGTGATAAATTCCCCCAAGCTAGTAAAGGAATTGGTTACAAGGAACTATATCCCTATTTTGACGGTACAGCTGATTTGACAACTTGTTTGTCAGAAGTTAAAAAGAATTCCCGTCATTTCGCTAAACGTCAATTTACGTATTTCCGCAATCAAATGGATGTGGATTGGTATAATATTAGTGATGATAACGATTATCAAGAAATAATTGAAAAAAATATCGTTAATTTTATGGAGGGGTAAAATGACTAAGTGGAATGCTGCATTTCCAGACAAGTTAAAAAAAGTTATCCAAGAGGTTGATCAACAAATTGCACCAAAACTAGCTGAAATAGATGAACAAGTTTTGGACAATCAAAATAAAGTTTTGGCTGCTTTCCGAGAAGAAAATATCGATGAAAGTAGTTTGCTAGGAACGACCGGTTATGGGGATGATGATCGTGGACGTGATCAATTAGAAGCAGTTTATGCTGATGTTTTCAAAACTGAAGCGGCTTTGGTTCGTCCACAATTCGTTTCGGGGACCCATACATTAGCAACTGCATTGTTTGGGATTTTGCGCCCAGGAGACAATCTTTTGTACGTTACGGGAGAACCATACGATACAATGCAAGAAGTTATCGGGATCGCTGGTAACAAACGTGGCTCTTTAATCGATTATCAAGTTGGTTTTGATTCAGTCAAAATGGATGGAGATAAGGTTGATTTTGATTTGGTGAAACAAAAAATCAAAGAACAAAATCCTAAAGTAATTGCTATCCAAAGATCTCGTGGTTATTCAACTCGCAAAAGTTTGACGGTTAAAGAGATTGCTGAAATCATCAAAGAAGTGAAGACTGTCAGTGATGCAATAATTTTTGTCGACAACTGTTATGGAGAATTTTCAGAGACGGTTGAACCAACTGAGGTCGGTGCTGACTTGATGGCCGGTTCATTGATTAAAAATGCTGGTGGTGGTTTGGCTAAAGTCGGAGGATATATTGTTGGTAAAAAGGATTTAGTTGAACTAGCTAGTTATCGTTTGACTGCACCTGGAATTGGCGCTTCAGAAGGGGCTACAATTGATCGTCAATCAGAAATGTTCCAAGGATTTTTCTTAGCACCCAGAGTAACTGGTAATGCAATTAAAGGCGCTGTTTTTGAAGCAGCTATTTTTGAAAAATTAGGATTAAATGTTTCACCTAAATGGAATGATGATCGAACTGATTTGATTCAAACAATTGAGTTCAATGATCCTGATAAGATGGTTCATTTTGCTAAACTTGTCCAACAATTTTCACCGATAGATTCCAACGTTTCTCCAGAACCTAGCGCCATGTCGGGATATGAAGATCAAGTTGTCATGGCTGCTGGAACTTTTGTTTCTGGAGCTAGTATCGAGTTTTCAGCCGATGGACCTATGAGACCACCATATATTATTTATATTCAAGGTGGTTTGACTTATGAACATGTTAAGATTGCCATTAGTAATGCATGTAAAGAGTTGTTCTTCTAAAGAGTTCGACCTAATTGGTCGGGCTTTTTTTGTTTTATGAAACATTTTTGAGTTAAATTCCCAAAAAATGTCCAAATTCCGAACGTTGTTACTAAATTTAAAAGAGAATCGTAATAAAGGATAGACCATTCTTCTAATATTAGGAAAAAATATCTTTTTATGCCAAAGAAACCGATTAATATTACAACTTTGTGACAAATACTTAATAGACTGGCTAAAAGAAATAATTAATTAGGCTTAACTAAATTATTGATTAAGATTTACTGCAAAGAAGTTTAGTCTTAATAATATGGGAAACAAGAAATACTTTGACCGAACTATTCTCTAAATAAAAAATAAAATAGTTTGTTTCTATTGATTTTTTTTTAAAAGCGAGTATGATAAATAATCAAATGATAGGAGGTAAGCAATATGAGATATAAAGTTACACTTGATACTAAACGTCAATTGTTTACCGTATTTGATAAGAAAAACACTCGGGTTTCTGCATGCGGTAAGTCAATTGAAGAAGCTATGAATAAATTGTTGAGAATGAGCGCATAAAATTTTACAAATATTAGATTTAGAATACAGTTAGTTTACACTTGCTCTAAATCATAGATATGTGCAAGAAGAGATGTTATATTTAACTAGCAACGAAAGTTGCAATTCTATCCTCAACGATAACTAAAAAAGGCCTTTTCCTTAATTGGAAAAGGTCTTATTTTTTAGAAAATGGCAAAAAAAATAATCTATGACATCAGACTAGACGATCATAGATTATTTCGATTAAATGTCACAGGTGAGATTCGAACTCACGACCTACGGTTTAGAAGACCGTTGCTCTATCCAACTGAGCCACTGTGACATCACTCGTACTATTATAGAGAAAAGGATTTGATTATGCAATAATAAATTTGAAATTTTTTAATTAAAAGTTTACTGAAGACAACAAAAAAATCGCCAGATTACTCTAGCGATTTAAAGGTATGTCACAGGTGAGATTCGAACTCACGACCTACGGTTTAGAAGACCGTTGCTCTATCCAACTGAGCCACTGTGACAGCACATTTATTATTATAGATAAAGCAGTCGCTCTATGTCAATCTAATTTTTGATATAAATTAAAAAAAATCTTAATTTGGGCAAAATAAAAGGTTCACTTAAACGTTTAAGTGAACCATCCCTATAAATAATTTACTGACTAACATTACTTTCCGTAAATGAAAGGCTTGTTTTCAGCCTCTAATTCACATAATACCTCACGGTCTTGTGTGGAAGTCTCAGTTCTTTCGGCTTTAAATAATGATTTGATCCATACTGTCAATTTCATGATTGTCATCTCCGAAAATAATGCAGCTTTTAATGTCATCAGCATCTGGACAGAACACAACAGATAAGGTTTCCTTCTCCCTTATCTAACAAAATTATAACAGAATTATTACAAATGACATAAAAATAAGCCTTATTTCAGTAAAAAAATCAATATTTTAAAATGTAATGGTTTACATTTTTTAAATTTGACTATTTAGGGTTCAACTAATTCTTTGCGACGATTTTCGATAATATTTTGAAGTTCTTCGAGGTCTTCAAGAGTTGACTTTTTTCTAATAAAACTACGTGCTGATGAGCGCATGGCGATATAATTTGCGCGTTCACGATGATTCCTGTGCCATTTTTCGTTAGCACGTTTTTGTGCGTCTGTTAATACCATTTATATCTCTCCCTTAAAAACATATCTTTGAAATTATATACAAGGTTATTTAAGTAAACAAGGGAAATTATGAATTTTTTCACACAACTTGTTCTTAAAAATGGTTACATGAAATTCTTGTACAATAATGATATTAGTTTAGAATGTTAATTAATTGATATTTTGTTCATTGGGGGGTCTATTTTTTATGAAGAAGATTATGAAAACTACCACAGGGACATATCACGGGATTGTTGATCATCAACACCTTGATTTTTTAGGAGTTCCGTTTGGATATGGACGTCGATTTAAGCGAGCTGAAGAATTTTCTATGTCAAAATTTGGACCAAATGAAATTAATAAAATTCATTATGCGGTGCATCACGGTGTTCAACCAATGCAAAAAGATGCACTTAACCAAAATAGTAAAATAAACTTTGGTGAAAATTGTTTGAATCTTGATATTTGTACCCCTGATGTAGAAGGAAAGTACCCGATTGTCATCGAATTTTATGGCGGTGGCTTTTTGCGGGGAGGAAATTATACTAAACAAATGTCGTGGCTGGATCATCAGTCCGTTGTTCACGTTGTACCAAACTATCGATTAGGTTTGTTTGGCTGGAGCAAAGTTGAAGGCGGTGATACTAACGTCGGTATGTCAGATCAATTGATGGCAATTCAATGGGTCTTGGATAATGCTGCTAGTTTTGGTGGTGATGTAAAAAACGTTACCTTGGTTGGTATTTCAGCCGGTGCTAAGTCAATTTCAGCGTTAATGGCTTCTAATGCAACTGTTTTGGATCGAATTCAAAAAATCATCTTATTTTCTGGTGGCGTTCAGACGATTCGTGACATGACTACGGCAAAAAAAGTAACTGATATGATTTGTCAGGCTAGTGACATTAAATCAACGAAAGACTTATTTAATTTAACAGACGATGGTCTTCAAATTGTTCAAGAACATTTACTTGATCAACACGTTGCTACTAATTGGTTTGGTCCAGTGATCGACGATGATTTGATTTCAAAAAACTGGCACGAGAAGTTACTTCAACGAGTAAAGAAGACACAGTTTAAGACAATCATCTCTGCAGGGAGCAATGAATTAGAAACTTATAAATCAATGAACATCAATCATCTAGAAAATGATGTTTTCCCTGATTTATTCGGTAAAAATACGAAGGTCTTAAGAGCTGCCTTGTTAAATGACCAGTATTCAAAAAATGATTTTGTACAAATGCTAGGAAATGCTATGTATACTTTACCAGCTAGAAGATTAGCTGAATTATTGACGCAGGAAAGCGATGCTGAAGTTTATTGCAACTACGTCAAAGTAGCTAAGGGACAACATGGTGGAATTCTTCAGTACTTGAATACACCGGTTGAAGAATTAAATATCGACTATCGTAAGAATCAGCAACATTTCTTAAACCTATTATTCGAATTTATCAATGAAGGTAAGCCTTACGAAGAAGATATTAAGTATGAATGGCCAGTATTCGATGACGATCGATTAGTTCTTGAATTGGATCCAGATGATTTAAAGAGTGTTTCCGTCATTAGTCGTAGAATTCCGACTGAATTACCTTGGCAATCATATCTTTTATAAAAAAATAAATATTGATAGATAAGCATTTATAGTGGGACATGAAAAAATAATCTTGCAAACAATAATTTTTAATTTTACAATAAAGTCGTTGTGCTTAAACATTAGGCATTTTTTGTGGTGCCTATAACTTTAGAGGTGGACGAATTTTGAAAAGAAAGTTTGCATTTTTTGTAACGATTGCTTTCATTCTAATAGATGTTTTAGCTGCGTTTTTAACTCAACAAGCGATTATTAGTAATTTGATGGGTATTCTAATCGGAATTGGTCTAATTGTTGCCCTCATATTGATAACAAGAATTCTAACTAAGATGGATTTAAAACGGGGAAAGCTAGTTTTTATGGCGATTTTCTTTTTCATTGTTTTAGGACGCTTGTTTATGACAGTTGCTTAGAAAAATAGAAAATGATTGGGGATTGTGTTTAAGCACAGTCCTTTTTTAGTATAATAATGTCATTATTTAATAAAGGGGTTCTCCGTGATGGCCAGTCGTTCATGGAAAAAGATCATTTTAGGTCTAATATTTTTAATTCTAAGCATTCTTTACACGATACTTTTTTTTAACAAAGCTAGTTTTGGGGAAACAATGACGTTTAACATCGCACATTTAAAAAGCCTTTCTAACGTGCTTGTTTCACCAATCAATTTTGATTTTTGGAATCATACAGGTAGCCAAATGAATTTATTCAGTCCTTGGTTGACGATCTTAACGGGGTGGATGTTCGTTCAGTTTAATGTGATTTATGGGTTCAGTGTCTATTTGACAATAGTTACATTTTTGACATTAGTCAGTGCTTACTTTTTTATGAACAAATTCCACAAAGATACGTTTGAAGCGCTTTTGTTTGCTATTGGCTATACATTTTCTCTAAATCGACTTTTATTGGTTTTTTCCAATCAAAGATTAGAGAATTATTTGGTTCTGATATTTTTGCCGATGGTTTATTTTGGCGCATATCAGTTCTTTACTAATCACGCTTGGAAAACTTTAGTCTGGGGTGAAGCACTAATAGTTTGGACTTCACCATATGTTGCTATAGCAGTGGCTGCAACGTTAGTTGTGGCGTTTGTTTTAATGCCATTTAGTCGTTTAAGTCATTCATGGAATTACGTGAAGAAAACATCACTTAATGTACTCAAAGTAATTAGTATGGGCGTTATAACGACGATTGGCTTTATTGGTCCCTTAGTCATGAAACAGTTGAATTCAAAATGGCAACAGGATCCAATCAAAAACTTTGATTATCTCGATTGGTTTACAAAATTACAATTATCACGTATGCAGTGGTATTTGATGATAGCAATCAGCGTTTTGTTATTGTTATTGATTTTAATGATTTTTTTACAAAGTTCTTTTGCTTATAAAATTATTATTTTCGAAATGATTCCAATAGCATGCCTGTTGATACTGCAACCCAAAATATCAAATGTAGATATTAGTCGCTTGATTTTTGCTTTCCAAAGTATTTTTGATTTTTTCTTCATTATGGTTTTGTGCCGGATGATCATGTTAGTCTTTCAGGAAAGTCCAGCCATCTTGAAACTAGTGATTTTGCTTATTTCAATCGGTGGCTTAGGTTATGTTAATTACAGTCAAGTAAGTACTAGTCCTAAACGAAGTCTTGAAATGGCTGATTCAGTTGATTACAAGAAGTTTGTAGTGAATTATCATGACGTGGCTCAAAAAAATAATAATAAGTTTCTAATCAACGGTAAGCAGGAAAAAGTTTCTTATTATACCAAAGGGTCCGATTATTGGATTCAATACATTAATCCTCAAACGACAACGATCGATATCCCAATTCAATATTCACCTAATTATCAAATTCAAATTAATAATGAATCAGTGTCTGCAAAGAAGACAAAGCAAAATACCGTTCAACTCAAAACTAATCCGGGTAAAAGTATCATTGAAATCCATTCTCGATATGATTGGTGGGGATTAGGATTTTTATTGGTTAATTTATTTGGATTTATGCTGTTAATTTATTTTAGCTTGCAAAACATTCCCTTGAAAAATAAAAAAAATCCTGAGAATAGTTGAAAAAGCAAGTAAAATTTGCTATATTTTATAAGTTGCAATCACTATTGCATCTACAACCGCTCAAAATTAGGTTTAAGCTTAGTGCACCTAGTTGGCGAGTCTTAGAAGGGAGTGTACGTTTATGTACGCAATTATTAAAACTGGTGGTAAGCAATATAAAGTTGAAGAAAACTCTTCAATTTATGTTGAAAAGCTTGATGTCAAAGAAGGAGACGCAGTTACATTTGATGATGTAATCTTAGTTTCTGATGGCAAGTCTGTTAAAGTTGGTAGCCCTGTAGTTGAAGGCGCTAGTGTTTCTGGTAAGGTTGAAAAACAAGGTAAGGAAAAGAAAGTTGTTACTTACAAGTACAAACCTAAGAAGCATTCACATACAAAGACAGGTCACCGTCAACCATATACAAAGGTACTTATCGATAGTATCAAGGCTTAATCATGATTAAAGCTAGTTTTCACCAGAATTCAGATAAACAGATCGATTCCTTTTTAATTAAGGGACATGCTGATTCAGGACCTTATGGTCAAGATTTAGTTTGTGCTGCTGTTTCGGCAGTTACGATCGGTACGATCAACAATCTGGAAAAACTCACTGGGGCTAAGCCTCAAGTGGTCATGGATGAGGTAAATGGCGGCCATCTAGGTTGTCAATTTGACGAAGCAATATCACACGATACTGCCTTGTTATTGGATAATTTGTTTTGGACTCTTAAAGATGTCGAAGGAAGTTATGCCAAAAACATTGAAGTTTCAGTACAAAAAAATAAAATAGATCTTGATTAGGAGGTAAACTTCATGCTTAAGATGAATTTACAATTTTTCTCTCACCACAAGGGTGGTGGATCAACAAGTAACGGCCGTGACTCTGCTGGTCGTAGACTAGGTGCTAAGCGTGCTGATGGCCAAGCTATCACAGCTGGCTCAATTATTTACAGACAACGTGGTACAAAGATTCACCCAGGTGCTAATGTTGGTCGCGGTGGCGATGACACATTGTTCGCACTTACAGATGGCGTTGTTAAGTACGAAAGACTTGGCAAAGACAGAAGAAAAGTTTCAGTATATTAATATATTGATGAAAAAAGAGGACAATGTTCCTCTTTTTTTTATATAATAAGTATGAGTTATTGCCATTAACACCGAAATATTGGTAAGATATTGTATGGTGCTTTATCGGTAAAAATTTACGAATCAAGGGAGAAACAAATGTCAATTTCAGTAAATGATTTTAAAAACGGTTTAACAATTGAAGTAAAAGATGGTATCTGGCGTGTTGTTGAATTTCAACATGTTAAGCCAGGTAAGGGTAGTGCTTTCGTACGTTCAAAGTTAAAGAACTTGAGAACTGGTGCTGTTCAAGAAATGACTTTCAGATCAACTGCTAAAGTTGAAAAAGCTAATATCGAGAACAAGAAGATGCAATATCTTTACGCTGATGGTGATAACTACGTGTTCATGGATACAACAACTTATGAACAACTATCACTTCCAGGCGATGAAATTAGAGACGAATTGAAGTATTTGAAAGAAAATATGGAAGTCAGTGTCATAATGTATGGTGGCGAAACACTTGGTGTTGAATTACCTAATACAGTTGATCTAAAGGTTGTTGAAACAGAAGCTTCAATCAAGGGTGATACACAATCAGGTGGTTCAAAACCAGCTACAATGGAAACAGGTGTTGTTGTGCAAGTACCATTCTTCGTTAACGAAGGCGATATGCTAACAATTAACACACAAGACGGTACTTACATTTCACGTGCCTAATTAATAATTGATTATGGAGATAAGTTTATGGCTGAACAAAAATATGTTTCTCTACAACAAGATAGTGGAAAAATAAACGGTAATGTTGAAATATCACATCAAGTTATTGAGATCCTTTTAGGAATTGCTACAAACCAGGTTGAGGGTGTTTACGAAATGCGTGGAACTATTTCAAGCCGAATTGATTCACTCTTTGGTAGAATCAACCATGGTAAGGGAGTTGATGTGTCGTTTGCAGATAATCAAGTGTCTGCTGATGTCTATGTTTATCTAGAATATGGCGTATCGATCCCTAAAGTATCCTTAGAGATCCAAAAATCAGCCATTGAACAACTTGAATTCATGACCGATTTAGACTTAAGTGAAATCAACGTACATGTTGTCGGATTAATCGCTAAGAAAGAAACTGGCGATATCGAACGTGTAACAACAGATAAAAAGGAATAAAACTAGTGATAAGTAGACATAAGATCAGGGAACTCGCAGTTCAATCACTATTTTCCATCGAAACTACTAAAGACACTCCAGAAGACGCTATCGCATCTACCATGCAACTATGCGATTTGACGACTGAAGCAGTGCCAGATTATTTGACATTCTTGGTTTCGGGAACAAATGAACATCAAGAAGAGCTTGATGAAAAAATTGCTAAGTATTTGAAGAATAAATGGACAGTTCAACGCTTGTCCAGAATTGACCGTGCAATTTTACGCGTTGGGTTATTTGAAATGGAAAACAGTTTAGAAGTACCAAGGAAAGTAGCTATTGATGAAGCAATTCAAATGGCTGGTGACTTTGGCGATAAGGACTCAAAGTCCTTCATAAATGGAATTTTATCTAATTTTGTAGAAGGGTAAAGGCTGATAAATTTATCAGCCTTTTTATGGTGATTAGTATGAAATTATTAGAGGGTAAAAAAGTAGCACAAGCTTTGGATGAAACAATGACTAAGCGAGTTGAAGAATTAAAGAAAAAGGGCGTAACTCCTGGATTGGCCGTTATTTTGGTCGGTGACAATTCAGCCAGTGCCGTTTACGTTCGCAACAAGAAACGTCGTGCCGAAAAACTGGGAATTGACTTTCAATTGATTCATTTTGATGCCACTGTAACTGAAGATGAACTTTTGAAGAAAATCGATGAATTGAATCATGATGAAAATGTTGATGGTTTTATCGTTCAATTGCCAGTTCCTGATCATATCGATGAGGACAAAGTTATTGAAGCTATTGATCCAAGAAAAGACGTTGATGGTTTTACTCCTATTAGCGTTGGTAATCTTTGGATTGGGACACCTTTAACTAAACCGGCAACTGCTTCAGGAATTTTAATGATGCTTGACCATTACAACGTTGATTTAGATGGTAAAAACGTCGTTATCGTTGGTCGTAGCAATATCGTTGGAAAACCAACAGCTGCTTTAATGTTGGATCGTAATGCCACTGTAACGATCACACATTCACATACTAAGAACTTAAAAGAAATAACAAGTAAGGCTGATGTGCTAGTTGTAGCCATTGGAAAGGCCAAATTTATCACTAAAGAATACGTCAAAGACCAAGCAATCGTCGTTGACGTTGGTATGGATCGTGATGAAAATGGCAAGCTTTGTGGGGATGTCGATTTTGATGACGTTAAACAAAAGGCTGCTATGATGACTCCCGTTCCTGGTGGTGTTGGTCCAATGACAATCACGGCCTTAGTAGACCAAGTGATTGAATTAGCCGAAGGCAGGGCAAATGGATAATGAGCAATATTTAACAGTTACCGCTTTAAGCCAATATTTGAAGAGAAAATTTGACGTGGACCCTTATTTGGGACACGTCTATTTGATGGGGGAGATTTCTAATTTTCGATTACGTCCCCATGCTCATCAATATTTTTCTTTGAAAGATGATAAAGCTAAGATTTCTGCGATAATGTTTAAGAGCAATTTTGAAAAAATTAAATTTAAACCTGAAGAAGGAATGCAAGTTCTCGTTCAAGGTCGAATTTCTTTGTATGAGCCAGCTGGATCATATCAGATCTACGTCGAATCTATGGAACCCGCTGGATTAGGAGCTTTGTATGTTGCTTTCGAGCAATTGAAGAAAAAGCTTTCTCAACAGGGTGTTTTTGATTTGCCCAAAAAGCCGATTCCTCAGTTCCCAAAACGAATTGCGGTTGTAACCAGTGAATCAGGTGCGGTTATTCATGATATTATGACGATCGTTGCTAGAAGGTTTCCAATCGTGCAATTAGTCTTGTACCCAGCTCAAGTTCAAGGTGATGAAGCTGCCAAGACTATTGTTGCTCAACTAAAAAGAATCAATGAGGACGGTAATTTTGATACGATCATTATCGGTCGTGGTGGTGGATCGATTGAAGATCTTTGGCCATTTAATGAAGAAATCGTTGCTCAAGCTATCGTTTCAAGCAAGATTCCAGTAATTAGTTCGGTTGGTCATGAGACAGATACGACTATTGCCGATCTAGTGGCTGATTTACGTGCTGCTACGCCGACTGCTGCAGCTGAATTAGCAACACCTGTCTTGAGTGATGTCTTAGAACACCTTCAAGACTTGCATACGAGACTTTACAGCGCTCAAAATAATTTGATCAACAACTACAAAGACCGTGTCCAAACTTTGTCTCAGAACGTCTTTTTACAGCATCCAGAGCGAATTTATGAAGTATATTTGCAAAAAGTCGATAGTTTAGAGGATAAATTACGTCAAAACTTGAATAATTCGTTGAATCGTTCCAAAACTGAATTGATTCAGTATGCAAATCGATTAGTCAGAGTTTCGCCGCGTGATCAAATTTATAGTTATAACAATCAAGTTAATCGCCAGTATCAAATTTTGATTAACAATATCAATAAGATCCTTAATAAAAATCGTAATGTATTTAATAGTCAAGTAGCTACTTTAGATTCATTGAGTCCTTTAAAGACTTTGAGTCGTGGATTCGCTATTCCGATGAACCAGAAGGGCAGAGTGTTGACTAAGGCATCTGATTATCAAGTCGATCAAACGGTGAATTTGAGAGTTAAAGATGGTAATGTTAAATTAATAACCAAAGAAATAAGCGAGGATAATAATGGCTGAAGAAAAGAAAACATTTGAAGAAAATTTGGCAGATTTAGAAGAAATCGTCAAAAACCTTGAAACTGGGAATGTTCCATTGGAAGAAGCCATGGAAAAATTCAAAAAGGGTGTTACCTTGAGTAAGGAACTCGAAAAGACCCTCAGTGAAGCCGAAGAAACGGTTACTAAGATCATGACTAAAGACGGTCAAGAAGTTAATATGAAAAATGATCAAAGTAAGGACGAATAGTTATGGAAATTAAAAAGTTTTCTGATTTTTGCGAGCAAGTTTTGCCAGATTTTAATCAATTCTTAAATGATCGATTGAATTCTGAGATTAAACAAGAAACTTTGAAACAAGCTATGCTTTATTCCCTCAATGCTGGTGGCAAAAGAGTTCGTCCAATGTTGTTTTTAGCTGTCGCTTATTCATCCGGAGTTAAGTTAAAAGACTTACCGAAATACTTCGATATTGCTGGTGCTATCGAATTAGTGCACACTTATTCCTTGATTCACGACGATTTGCCAGAAATGGATGATAGTGATTATCGGCGAGGCAAGTTATCCAATCACAAGAAATTTGGTGTTGGTCCAGCAGTTCTAGCTGGGGATGGTTTGTTGACACAAGCTTTTTATTGGATTGCTAAATCTAGTTTGAATACCGACAAACGAATGGCAGCAGTGAGAATTTTATCGCACAATGCAGGACCTATGGGAATGGTGGCTGGTCAAATGACTGACATTACCATGGAAGATAAAGTGTTGTCCGAAAGTGAATTGACTACCTTGCATAAGGAAAAAACGGCTGACTTAATGATGGCAGCTATTACTATGGGAGCCTTTTGTGCAGATCATGAGTTATCCAAAAACCTAGTTTTGTATGCTCAAGATGTTGGTTTAGCTTTTCAATTGAAAGATGACTTAGATGATTGTGGCGATGGAGAGGATGCAGACAAAAATACTTTTCCAAATCTGATTGGCAAAGAAGCAACTGAAACTAAATTAAATGAATTAGTTAAAGAAGCGTTCAATGCTGTTTTGAAGGAAGACAAATTCGATAAAAACTTACTAGTAAGCTTTTTGGATTATTTTAAAGAATAGGTGACAAATATTGGCAAAAAAAAGAATTGATGTTTTATTAGTTGAACAAAATTTATTTGAATCTCGTGAACAAGCTAAACGCTCAATTATGGCTGGTGAAGTTTATAATCAGGATAATTTGCGTTTTGATAAACCGGGCGAAAAAGTTGATCCAGAGACAGTCTTTCATTTAGCTAAAAATGCTCATTCCAAGTACGTTAGTCGTGGTGGCTACAAGTTAGAAAAGGCCTTGAAGTCATTTGATATTGATTTATCTGACCGTATTTGTTTGGATATTGGTTCGTCAACCGGTGGTTTTACCGATGTGGCTTTGCAAAATGGTGCTACTAAAGTCTATGCTTTGGACGTTGGTTACAACCAATTAGCTTGGAAACTACGTAAAGATGAACGTGTTGTCGTTATGGAACGAGTTAATTTCCGTTATAGCAAACCAGAAGATTTTCACGAAGGTTTACCACAATTTGCGATGACTGATGTTTCATTTATTTCTTTGGAATTAATTTTGCCACCAATGTTCAATATTATTTTGCCTGGTGCTGATGCAGTTTGCTTGATTAAGCCTCAATTTGAAGCTGGTCCAGAAAATGTTGGTAAGCATGGTATCGTTAGAGATCATAAAGTTCATCAAATGGTACTTGAAAAGATCACTAACTTCGCTAAAAATGCTGGTTTTATCGTTTCCGGATTGGACTTTTCACCAATCAAAGGTGGCGAAGGCAATATTGAATTTTTGATGCACATTCAAAAGCCTAAAGAGCCACAAGATGGTGAAATCTTGAATACCGTGTCAATAGAAAAGACCATGGAAGCCGCATACTCAAATCTAAATAAATAGGTGAAATTATGCTTAAAAAACTTATAATCAACAATTTTGCAATTATTAATAAATTACAAATTGATTTTCATCATGGCATGACTGCTTTAACTGGTGAAACTGGTGCCGGTAAGTCAATTATTATCGATGCCTTAGGATTGTTAGTTGGAAGCAGGTCTTCAGTTGATTTTATTAGAACAGGTCAAGAACAATTGAAAGTGCAGGGACTATTTGAAGTAAAATCGAGTAGTCCTCTTTTTGCTATTTTGGATGAATACGGCATCAATCATGAAGATAACCAACTGATCATTAAGCGTGAGATCAACCGCAAAGGACGTAATGTTTGTCGGATCAACAATGAATTAGTGAAAACTAATGTTTTACGACAAGTTGGCAAATTTCTAGTTGAAATTCACGGTCAAAATCAACAACAAGAATTACTGGACGAAGATAACCATATTAATATCTTGGATCGATTTTCCGATGATGATTTTCAAAAAGATTTGTTGGACTATCAAAATATTTTTTCCGATTATCAAGATAAGCGTAGTCGCTTACGAACGATTCAAAAGAATTCTCAAAATCTCGTTCAACGGATCGACATGTTAAAATTTCAAATCGAAGATATCGACAGTGCCAAAGTTGAAGCTGGAGAAGATGATAAATTAGAAGATGAAAAAAATCAGTTGTCTAATTTTGAGAAAATCAGTTCAGCTTTACAAGAGAGTTATCGTGGTCTATCGGAAAATAACGTTGGTGTCGTTGATGCTTTAGGAAATGTCAGAGATCAATTAGAAGACATCATGGATTATGATGATTCATATAAAGAATTGTATGATTCTGTCAATGG
This sequence comes from Companilactobacillus pabuli, assembly GCF_014058425.1. Lineage (NCBI taxonomy): Bacteria > Bacillati > Bacillota > Bacilli > Lactobacillales > Lactobacillaceae > Companilactobacillus > Companilactobacillus pabuli. Next base: position 1,385,220 of record NZ_CP049366.1, on the reverse strand, counting down.
CGCTTATTATCAACTTCAAGATAATGCCGCGACGATTGCTGATCAGTTGGAAAATCTAGATTTTGATGAGAATCGTTTAGACAATATTCAAAAACGCTTGATTACTTTAGACAATTTGAAAAAGAAATACGGTCCAACCTTAGATGAAGTGATTGAATTTGGCAAAAAAGCTCATCAAGAACTATCAGAGATTGATATTGATGATGACACTGAGGTTAATTTGGAAAAAGAAATTCAACAGTTGCAAACTAAACTCTTGGATTTGGCCAAAGATTTGTCTAAGAAGCGCCATAAAACAGCAACGTCTTTGGAGAAATCCATTAATCATCAATTAAAAGATTTGTATATGCCAAACGCTAAATTTGGTGTTTCATTTAGTTCACTTGATGACAATAATTTGTCTGACAAAGGAATTGACCAGATTAGATTTGATTTGAAGACTAATCTTGGAGAAGATTTTAAACCTTTGGTAAAAGTTGCCTCTGGTGGTGAATTATCTCGTGTTATCTTGGCTTTTGAAGCTATTATTGCTGCCAAAATGAATGTCGAAACAATCGTTTTTGATGAAATCGATACTGGTGTCAGCGGCCGTGTAGCCCAGGCGATTGGCGATAAAATTTATAAAGTTTCACAATTTCTGCAAGTTCTCTGTATTACGCATTTACCACAAGTGGCAGCTATGAGTGATATTCAATTTGAGATAAAAAAAGAGACCGTCAAAGACAAAACTGAAACTCAAGTTTCGTTGCTTGACGATCTACAAAGAATTGAAGCGATATCCTTAATGTTGGCTGGAACTAAGGTGACTGATTTAACTAGAGAGCATGCTAAAGAATTGTTGGAATTAGCTCAAGGCGAACAAAAACGTTTAGACTAAATTAATTGACTTCAAATTGCCCAAAGTAACTATGCTAAAGAGGCTATTGTTGACTTTGAAAACGTATTTATTTTGATTAACTTGTGAAATAAATTTGCCATGAAGTTGATTGTCGTTTAACATTGTAATAACGACAGAATAATTTCTTTGGAAACTTTGTTCTGCAAAAATTTGTAATTGCATTAATGGCATTTGTTTAAATTGAGTCTTTGTTTCATTCTTGAGATTAAAATCGAAATTATTATTAATAAAACTAGTGGTGTTGTTGATTAGATTTGTAGTGAAACGATTGTGTAATTGTCTTGCTTGCATTTTTAAACCCCCGAACGCTTGTTTGTACCTTCATTATACGAACAAGTGTTCGAAAGAGCAACTCTATTTTTATATTTCTTAAGAAATTTTTATCTTGACGTGGTTCAAAGTCTTGAAAAACATACGAATTTATTGCATTATAGATATCAATATTAAAATAGATAGTAGGGATAGTTTAATTATGTCAAGGGGAATGTTAATCGTTTTATCAGGTCCATCTGGAGTTGGTAAAGGAACTGTTAGAAAAGCAATGTTGAAGAATTCATCAATTAAATTTGATTATTCAGTTTCGATGACAACGCGTCAAATGCGTCCTGGAGAAGTCGATGGAGTCGATTATTATTTCCGAACAAATGAAGAATTTGAAAAGGAAATAGAAAATGGTGGCATGCTTGAATATGCTAAGTATGTCGATCATTATTATGGAACTCCTTTGAAGTATGTCAATCAAAAGCTTGATGCCGGAATTGATGTGTTATTAGAAATCGAAGTCAATGGTGCTATGCAAGTTCGCGAGAAGATGCCTGATGGCGTATTTATTTTCTTGACACCGCCTGATTTGACAAGTTTACGAGATCGTATTACTCACCGTGGTACTGATGATGAGAAGACAATCGACAAACGTATGGAAAAGGCTAAAAAAGAAATTCAAATGATGACTAGCTATGACTATGCCGTTGTAAATGATAAAATACCTAATGCAGTCGAAAAAATTGAAGGTATAATTAAGAGTGAACACTTGAGAGTGCCACGCGTAATTGACCAATATAAAAAAATAATAGGAGATTGATAATTTATGATTATTTATCCATCAATTGATAAACTTTTAGATCGAGTTGACTCTCGTTATTCACTAGCAGTTCTAGCTGCCAAACGTGCTCACGAATTGGAAAATGGTGATGTTGAGTTATTGAGCCATTATGAATCACCAAGAACTGTTGGTCGTGCATTTGAAGAAATTGCTGATGATAAAATCGAAATCGATCCTAATTCAATTCTTCTTGAAAAAGAAGCCGAAAAGGTTGAAGAAGAGAAAAAAGAAGAAAACGAATAAAATTATTCCTTCACTGATTTGCGAATTAGTGAGGGCTTTTTTATTCTTAAGGAAAAATAGGTGGTTTTTATGTCAGTAGCAGAGATAATCGTTGATGTACCGACGATGCAAACAAATCGACCATTTGAATATGATATTCCTGAGAGTTTATCTGAAGTAGTTGTTCCAGGGATGCGAGTTGAAGTACCTTTTGGACGTGGTAAGAGAAAAATCCAGGGCTTTGTTATGAAAGTAAAAGACAGCAGCGACTTTCAAGGAAAGTTGAAACCAATTACTCGTGTGATAGATTTAAAACCAGTCTTGTCAAAAGAAATGCTACAACTGTCGTACTGGTTAGCTGATCAAACTTATTCTTTTCAGATTTCCTGTCTACAAACGATGTTGCCTAGTGTCATGCGGGCTAAATATCAACAATTCGTAATTCCAATAGTAAAAGATGATCCAGAAGTCAAAGTATTATTATCCAATCAAGATAGTCTAGAGATTACGAGTGCGCTCGATGACCAAACGATTCGCTTTATCAATAAATTACGAAAGAATAATAAAGTAGACATTCAATACGTTGTAAAAAATAAAGCCGTTCAAGTAAAACGACAAGCTGTTACAACGGATTTGAATGTCATCCAGCTGCATGAAGCCAAGAGTAAATTGCGAAAGAATGCTTCTTCCCAAATTAAATTGTTAGCTTTTCTAGCTGATCATTTACAAGAATTACCGATAGAATACAACGTTTTAGAAAAAGACCATGGCATCTCAAGATCAGCCATTAAGACAGCAGAAAAAAATGGCTTGCTCAAAACGGTTGAAGTTACAAAATTACGTAAGCCAGTTGGTATCACGCCGGAACAAACGACAAAATTGGCTTTAACGTCTGAACAACAAGTTGCTGTTGATGAAATTTCTCAAGCTATTACTAATGAAGATCCTCAGACTTTTTTGATTGAAGGAGTCACTGGTAGTGGTAAGACGGAGGTTTATTTACAGACAATTAAAAAAGCATTGCAACAAGATAAGACCGCTTTGATGCTAGTTCCAGAAATTTCATTAACGCCTCAAATGGTCAACCGTGTTGTCGGCCGTTTTGGTGATCAAGTGGCGGTGTTACATTCTGGTTTATCCAATGGCGAACGCTACGATGAGTGGACGAGAATTGAAAACAATGAAGTCAAAGTTGTTGTGGGAGCAAGAAGTGCCGTCTTTGCACCATTAAATAAAATTGGCCTAATAATTATCGATGAGGAGCATGAAGCTAGTTACAAACAAGATGATAATCCTCGTTATCATGCACGTGATGTAGCGTTATGGCGGGCAAAAGTCAATAAATGCCCAGTTGTTTTAGGTAGTGCTACGCCATCTTTGGAGTCGAGAGCTCGGGCTGAAAAGGGCGTTTATCATCTGATAAGGATGAAAAAGAGAATTAACAATCAGACTTTGCCACATGTACAAATAGTTGATATGCGCGATTCCGAAAACTCAGCTGTGAAGGGTGATTTTTCGCCAACTTTACAAAAGAGTCTCCAGGAAACACTCGATAATCACGATCAATCGATTGTTTTGTTGAATCGTCGAGGCTATTCATCCTTCATGATGTGTCGTGAATGTGGGTTTGTTTTGAAATGTCCTAATTGTGATGTTTCATTGACATATCATAAAGATTTGAGAAGAATGAAGTGCCATTATTGTGGACATGAGGAGCCAGTTCCTAATATGTGCCCTAATTGTCACAGTAAAAAAATCGGCTTTTATGGTACCGGGACGCAAAACATTGAACAGCAATTAAATGATTTATTTCCAAAAGCTCGTGTCTTACGAATGGACGTTGATACAACGAGAAGAAAGGGTGCTCACGCAAAGATTTTGCAACAATTTGGACAGCATAAGGCTGATATCTTGTTAGGAACACAAATGATTGCTAAAGGACTAGATTTTCCTGATGTAACCTTAGTTGGAGTAATTAATGCTGATACTACTTTGAGTTTGTCAGATTATCGGGCCAGTGAAAGAACCTTTCAATTGTTGACTCAAGTCAGTGGTCGTGCTGGTCGAGCCCAAAAAACTGGCCACGTAGTGATTCAGACCTTTAATCCTGATCACTATGCAATCAAAGACGCGGCTAAACAAGACTATGAAACTTTCTTTAAACAAGAGATGTATCTACGTCACCAATCCAATTACACGCCATATTATTTTACGACTTTGGTCAGTGTCGCAAATCAAGACGAAGGTCAAACTCTGAAGCAAGCTTATTGGTTGAAAAAACAGCTCCAAACAGCTTTATCTAAAGATGCGATTCTTTTAGGTCCAAGTCCAACGATGATTTCTCGGAAACAAAACAAATATTATTATCAAATTATTGTAAAATATAAGCATGAGCCGAAATTGCACGAACGATTGCTTGAAATTTTAAATGAGACCCAAGCGGATGCCAAGAAGGGTTTTACGATTGCAATCGATAATGAACCACAACACATTGATTAGTGAGGATGATTGAATGACGAAAATTATATTTTTAGGAACACCAGATTTTTCTGCAACAGTTTTGAGGGGATTACTAAAAGAAGGTTATGACGTAATTGCTGCAGTTACTCAACCTGATAAGCCTGTTGGTAGAAAACAAAAACTTCAAAAGAGTCCAGTTAAGTTAGTAGCTGAAAGTGAAAACATCAAACTTTTCCAACCTGCTAAATTGCCTGGTAGTCCAGAAGTCGAAGAATTAAAAGCATTGCATGCAGATTTGATTATTACGGCTGCTTACGGCCAATTTTTGCCAACTAGCTTTTTGGAATCAGCAAAAGTAGCTGCTATCAACGTTCACGGTTCACTTTTGCCAAAATATCGTGGTGGTGCACCAATTCAATGGTCACTAATAAATGGTGATAAAGAAACTGGAATCACGATTATGTATATGGTTAAAGCGATGGATGCTGGAGATATTATTAGTCAAGAGAAATTGCCAATTGAAAAAGACGATGACAATGGTAGCTTATTTGAAAAAATGGCAATCGTTGGTCGTGAACTTTTGTTGGATACGATTCCTAAGATTCTAAGTGGTGATATCAATCCTATCAAGCAAGATCCAGACAAGGTAGTCTTTTCGCCTAATATTTCTAAAGAACAAGAACATATTGATTTTACTAAGCCTGCCGAAACAGTCTTTAATCAAATTCGTGCGTTAAGTCCTGATCCAGGTGCTTGGATGATGTTAGATGGTCAAAGAACAAAATTATATAAGACAGAAGTAATTGAATTAAACTCCAATCAAGCTGTGGGCACAGTAGCAGATTTGAGTAAAAAGAAATTGGTTATCGTTGCTGGTGATGGTCAAGGTGTTTCTATTAAAAAAATCCAACCAGCTGGTAAAAAAATTATGGATATTGCCAACTATATGAATGGTTTAGGTAAAAATCTAGAAAAAGGACAACAAGTAATTGATGAAAAATAATCCTCGTGAACTAGCCGTAGAGGCATTAACTAGAGTTTTTAAAAATAAGGCCTATTCAAATATTGAAATCAATAATATTTTGAATAACTCGGATATGTCCGATGTTGACAAACGTTTGATGACAAATATCGTCTATGGCGTTATTCAACATAAATATGTTTTGGAATATCAACTAGAACCTTATTTGAAGGATAAGAAACTCGACTTGTGGTTAGATTTATTACTTCAAACAGCAATTTATCAACTATCATATCTCGATAAGATCCCAGAACATGCTGTTTTGAATGAATCAACTGAAATTGCCAAACAAAAGGCCAATCGTGGTGCTGGTAATTTAGTTAACGCTGTTTTGAGAAACTTCCAACGTCACGGTGCTAGAGAAATGTCTGGTAAAGATACTGTCTATGATTTGAGTAAGTTTTATAGTGTTCCCCGTTGGCTCGTGCAGTTGTTTATCGACCAACAAGGTATGGCTAAAACTAAGGAAATTTTGAAGTCAATTAATCAACCTTCACACGTATCTATTCGAGTTAATACTAATAAGACGACGGTATCGAATTTACAAAAGACACTTCAAAGCAAAGGTTTTGATGTAAAACCAAGCAAAATTTCTTCAGTTGGGTTAATCTGTGAGAGTGGAAACTTAGTTAATACTGATGAATTTAAAGATGGCTTGTATACGATTCAAGATGAAAGTTCAATGCTTGTTGCTCCAGCTCTCGATTTAAAACCCGATAGTCGAGTTTTAGATGCCTGTGCTGCACCTGGTGGTAAAACTACTCATATTGCCAGCTACATCAAAGATGGTGAAGTAACGGCTTTAGATATTCATAAACACAAGACCAAGTTGATTCGTGATAATAGTCAAAGAATGGGCTATAGCGATATCATTAGTACTGGAGCAATTGATGCCAGAAAAGCTAAAGATGTCTTGAATACGACTTTTGATCGTATTTTGGTCGATGCCCCATGTTCCGGTCTTGGCTTGATCAGAAGAAAACCAGAATTAAGATATTTCCGCCAAGAAGAAGATTTGATGAATTTGCAACGAGTTCAATTGCAAATTTTGGATAGTATGGTTGATTTATTAGAGGTCAATGGTAAGTTAGTTTTTAGTACTTGTACTTTTGATGATGAAGAAAATGAAGCAGTCGTAAAGAAGTTCTTAGCTGATCATAAAAACTTTGAGCTTGAACCTGTTAAGCATGAAGCTGTTATGGACAAATCAGTCAAAGACGGCATGTTAAAAGTTCTACCTAGTGATTACTTTACAGATGGTTTCTTTATAGCTACTTTCGTTAGAAAAAATTAAAGAGGTAAGGTCTAAACTGATGGAATATGCGTTACTAACTGATGTTGGAAAACTCAGAGAAAACAATCAAGATTATGTGAATGTTTTCAAGAACAAAAAAGGAATTGTCTTTGGAATTGTGGCCGATGGCATGGGTGGACACCGTGGTGGAGATGTTGCATCTGACATGGCAGTATCTCATTTAGGACATAATTTTGAGGAATCAGAAGTTGACGAAATTAGTGAACTTCGTGAATGGATTATTCGAGAATTAAGTAAGGAAAACGATCGAATCGTCTCTGTATCGAATCAATTTGATGATTTAAACGGTATGGGAACGACGATGGTTGGCGTATTTTTTGTTGGATCCAAAATGATGGTCGTCAATGTCGGTGATTCAAGATGCTACATTTATGCAAATGATGAATTGAAACAATTGAGTGTTGATCATTCATTGGTTCATGAACTTTTGGAGACTGGGCAAATCAGTCCTGAAGAAGCTGAAAATCATCCGCAAAAAAATATCATTACACAAACTCTTGGTGTGTCACAAACGGTTCAACCAAGAGTAAAAGATTTTGATTTGGTTAATAATGCCATTATTCTTTTGTGTACTGATGGCTTGACTAACATGGTTCCAGAAAATGAAATTAAAGATATTTTATCCAAGAAGATGAGTCTTGAGACAAAATGTCATCTTTTAATCGACAAAGCAAATACTGCCGGTGGAAGAGATAATATTACCGCCTTACTCTTTTCTACGAAGGACGACGGAGGTAATCATTAGATGGAAAAAGGTTACCTAGTAGGCGGTCGTTATGAGATTCTAGGTACGCTTGGTGAAGGCGGTATGGCTAATGTTTATTTAGCTAATGACACTTTGTTAAACCGTAAAGTTGCTGTTAAAGCGTTACGGTATGATCTTCAAGATGATGAATCCGTTAAAAGGAGATTTGGTCGTGAAGCCAAGGCAACTAGTGGTCTCTCCAATCCCAATATCGTCAACGTTTTGGATGTTGGTAATGACAACGGAGTTCAATACATCGTTATCGAGTACGTTGACGGTCCTAATTTAAAGAAATATATCCGCACACATTTTCCAATCCCATATCATGAAGTAGTTGATATTATGAAGCAGATTTGTATGGCTGTTTCTGATGCTCATGAACATGGAATTATTCATCGTGATTTAAAACCAGAAAATATTTTGGTTGATGAGAAAAAGGACCCAATTCAAGTTAAGGTATCTGACTTTGGAATTGCCTTAGCTTTGAGTGAACGTTCAATTACTCGGACTAACTCTTTATTAGGTTCAGTGCATTACATGTCTCCTGAGCAAATTAAGGGACGTCCAGCGACAGTGTTGTCCGATGTCTATGCTTTAGGAATTGTTTTGTTTGAATTATTGACGAAACACGTGCCATTTACTGGTGATACAGCTGTGACAGTAGCTTTGAAACATTCCAAAGAGGAAATGCCGGATTTGAAGAAAATCGATCCTGATATTCCTCAACCTTTGGAAAATGTTGTATTGAAGGCTACTGCTAAAGATCCTGATCAGCGTTATCAATCAGTTAAAGAAATGTGCGAAGATTTGAACACATGTCTGATGCCTGAACGCAGTGACGAACCGAAGTTTATTCCAACACCAATCAATGATTTGGAAGAAACTCGTGTAATGGAGCCTATGGACACAAAGCATGAAGAAGATGCTCCCGTTAAACAAAAGCCCAAAATGAGTCACAAAAAGAAAATGATTTTGATGCTTTCGATTATTCCTATCGTTTTGATTTTGTTTATCATCGCGATGGTTATTAAGAGTAATCAAGAGACAACAGTTCCTGATTTATTCAATTTAACGGTCAAACAAGCCAATGTCATGCTCAAAAGTTCTAATTTGACTACGGGCGATATTTCTAAAGAAAATGATGACGATGTTGAAGCTGGTCATGTAATTAAGTCAGTTCCCGCTAAAGGCTTGAAGTTGAAAAATGGGGCTAATGTCAATTTAGTAGTCAGTTTAGGTGCTAAATATTACAAGATGCCAAAATTGATTGGCCAAGATTATGATGATGTTTCCGCTAATTTGAAGAAACGTGGATTTAAGATAAAAATACGTTACAAAGCGACAAATGACTATACGGCCGGAATAATTATTGATCAAAGTATCAAGAGTGGTAAAAAGGTCGTTACTAAAGACAAGCCATTAACTATAACGATTGCTAAAGTAAAAACGGTTAAACCAAAAACGGTCAAAGTCCGTGATTTAACTGGTTATAATTTAAAGAGTATTCAAGATTATGCTACTGAAAGTCATTTGAGACTTGATACTTCGTATGCATATTCTAGTGATATTGAAGAAGGTTTATTAATCAGTCAATCACCAGATGCAAATACAACTGTTGATCAAGGTGCTACTTTGACAGTAGTAATATCTAAGGGTCCAGATCCAGAGAAATCCTCTGATAGCGATGACGAATATTCAAACAATAATACTAGTTCGAATACTACTAAGACAGTCACTAAGGATATAACAATTCCTTATGACGAAAGTGGTGATAACAGTATTACGATTTATATTTCAGATGCTACGCACAGCATTAATTCGCCATATCGGACAATGACTATTAGTGAAGATACACCAGTAACATTAAGTTTTAATTTAAAAGATGGACAGACAGGATCCTATATAGTCGAACGTGATAATAAGACTGTATTAGGCGGTTCAGTCAATAGGTGATGTATGGAAAAAACAGGAAGAATTATAAAATCAATCAGTGGATTTTATGATGTTTTAGATGATGAAAGTAACGAATTGATACGGACTAGGGCGCGTGGAAATTTCCGTAAGCGTAAAATCAAGCCTTTAGTCGGTGATAAAGTTAGTTTTGATTCTACAGGTGATTTAGGCTATATCTTGGAGATATTACCTCGTGAGAATAGTTTAGTTCGTCCGCCAATTGCAAACGTCGATCAAGCGATTGTCGTAACTTCAGCAGCGGAACCTAATTTTTCGAGTAATTTATTGGATAAAATTTTGGTAAATATCGAGCATAATGATATTGAACCCGTAATTTATTTAACAAAGGCTGATTTATTATCTGATGAACAATATGAAAAGTTAAAGACGACTTTAGAAGGTTATCGTGATCATGCGGGGTATCAAGTCTTTTGTGATCGTGACAGTTATAATGATCAACAAGTATCGAAGTTAAAAGCGACATTTGCTGACAAAGTAACAGTCTTTACAGGTCAATCGGGTGCTGGTAAGTCCACGTTACTAAATCATATTGATCATGATTTAGGTTTGGCTACGGCAGAAATTTCTCAAACATTGAATCGTGGTAAACATACAACTCGCCAAGTTTCATTATTTGATATTGAAGGTGGCTTGGTTGCTGATACGCCGGGATTTTCTTCAATTGATCTACAAAATATTGCTGTTGAAGAATTGCCTAAGCTTTTTCCTGAATTTTTGAAGTACAGTAACATGTGTCAATTTCGTGGTTGTCGCCACGTGAATGAACCTAACTGTGCTGTAAAAGAAAAACTTTCAGAAGGTCAGATAATGCAAAGTCGTTATGACAATTATCTCTACTTTTTGAATGAAATTAATTCGTACAAAAAAAGATATTGAGGAGTTGATTTTTAATGACAGTAAAGATTGCACCATCAATTTTATCTGCAGATATTATGAACTTGGAACGAGATGTAAGAGCTGCTGACAAAGCGGGAGCAGATATCTTCCATATCGACATGATGGACGGAAATTTTGTCCCTAATATGTCCTTTAGTCCTAGCGTGGTTGAAGGGATGCGTCGCGTAACTGACAAGCCTTTGGATATTCATATGATGATGGAAAATCCAGATGCTTATATTAAGCCAGTGATCGATGCAGGGGCTGATACGGTCTTGATCCATGCTGAAAGTACTCAACACATTTATCGCTCAATCGATTTGGTAAAAAGTTACGGAGCACGTGCCGGGGTAGTTGTTAATCCTGGAACACCACTAGAAACTGTAAAAGAACTTTTCCCAATTATTGATCAAATCCTTGTTATGACAGTTAATCCAGGTTTTGGTGGACAAAAATTCATTTCTGGAATGACTAAGAAGATTCAACGTTTGGATCAATTGCGTCAAACAGCTGCTGATGACAATTTTGAAATTGAAGTCGATGGTGGAATCAATGCTGACACAATCAGTCAATGTGCTAGAGCTGGAGCTGATATTTTTGTAGCCGGTTCATATTTGTTCAATGGTGAAGCTGGTCTAGAAAAGAGAATCGATGATATTCGTTCTTTGGCTGTGGAAGCAAAACAATGAAACGAGTAAATATTTTGCTAGGGGGTCCTACTAGCGAGTACCCTGACGAATTAAGTAAAAGTATTAAGGGTATCCCTGGTCCTTGGGTTGGAGCAGATCGAGGTAGTTTGCATTTGATGGCTAATGGAATAATTCCTGAAATTGCAATTGGAGATTTTGATTCTATCAGTAAAAAAGAACAAAAACTTCTTCAAGACAATGTGCCAGTCTTTGAAAAGTTTCCCCCTGAAAAGGATGATACGGATTCTGAGTTGTGTTTATTAGCAGCTAGGGAAAAGTACAATGCCCAAGAATATTACGTTTATGGAGCTACTGGTGGTCGAATCGACCATTTTCTAGTTAATTTATTCTTACCATATGACTCTAGATTTTTAGATTTTTATGATAAGTTGTATTATAAATCTGCCACGAATACGATTAGATTCTTCAAACCTGGTCGTTATACGATTTATCATGAGAACTCAATGAAATACGTGGCTTTCGTTAATTTGGGACCCGTGACACATTTAAATTTGTTCGATGCAAAGTACAAATTAAATGATTATAGTGTGGCACATCCCGTTAGCTGGGCTAGTAATGAATTTGTAAAAGATACAATTGATTTTAGCTTTGAAAGTGGTATTGTGGCAGTTATTCAAAGTAAAGATAAAAAATAAATTTAAGACATTTTCTGATGGAAGATGTCTTTTTTTAATGCCTATTAAATCAGGGATTTGAGGAAGTTTTTAAAGTAAAGTTAAATGCCAAAGGGAAATTATTTTCAAAATAACGTTGACAAAGAAAAACTACTAGAGTAAATTAATCACCAATCAAACGATTAAAAATTAATTAATCTTATTAGACGTTGAAGAGAAGAGTAGATCAACTATTAGTTTGAAGAGTGACCATCGGATAGTGAAAAGGTGGAGCGAACGTTGATTGAAGATGAGCTTGGAGTCTTACCTAGGTGCAAGCCAAAGGTACGCAAGGATGCGATATCATCCCGGACATGTTAGTGTCGTTGAGGTATTTTGTGTAAGCAAAATATAAATTAGGGTGGTATCACGGGAAATCGTCCCTACAATTCAGATTTAGGTCTGTTTTGTAGGGGCGATTTTGCGTTGAAGGGGACTTTTAATTTTCCCACAACGTATTGGGGTAGCTCAGTCCCCATAATCAACATCAGAATTTGATATTAATTATTTAACCAATCGAGGAGGCATTTTTATGAAAAGTCTATGGCTTAGACCAACATGAAAAATTAGAGGATTATTAGAATAGAGGAGGAGAAGGAAATGAGAAAAGGGAAAAGTTTAATTGTTACAGTACTTTTAGCACTGTCGGTTATTTTATTGGTCGGCTGTGGAAATCAATCAAAGGCGGCCGATGACGATACCATAGTTGTTGGTTCACAAGGATCCGACCTAGATATTTGGGAACACATTGCTAAGAGTTCCCAAGCTAAGAAATTAGGCTTGAATATCAAAACTAAGGAAATCACTGATGGGGCGCAACTAAACTCTGCCACAAGTCAAGGTCAAGTCGATGTCAATGCTTTCCAATCATGGTCTTATTACAAGGCTTACAACAAACAAAATCCTAAAGGAAAATTGGCTGCTTTAGGAACAACTTATTTGGAACCTTTAGGAATTTATTCAAAGAAGTACAAGAGTGTGGAAGATATTCCCGATGGAACGACAATTGCTATCGCCAACAACCCTGCCAATACATCACGAGGTTTGTTGTTATTACAAGAAGCTGGATTGATCACTTTGAAAAAAGGTTTTGGAGCTTTAGACAATACCAAAGATATTACTGCTAATCCTAAGAACCTTAAATTCAAAGAAATCGATGATACCACCGGTCCTAGAGTTTTAAATGATGTACCAGTAGTTCTCATTTCTAATACAGTTGCTTTGGAAAGTGGACTTCATGTTTTGACCGATTCAATCTACCACGAAAAAATCGATCAAAGTACCAAAGAAAACGTCAATATCCTAGCAACTGCTGATAAGAATAAAAATAATGCTAACTACAAGAAACTAGTTAAGCTCTACCACAACAAGAAGATTCAAGAATACATCAAGAAAAAGTATTACGGAACTAAGATTGAAGTTAATAAACCATTAACATATTTAGAAAATAAATAAAATTTTAAGGAGATAATTATTATGGCTAAAGTTGAAAGTTTTACATTGGATCACACAAAGGTAAAGGCACCTTATGTTCGTTTGATTACTGAAGAACACGGAGCAAAGGGCGATGCAATTTCAAATTATGATTTGCGTCTAGTACAACCTAATGAGAATGCTATTCCTACTGCTGGTTTACATACAATTGAACATTTGTTAGCTGGACTTTTGAGAGATAGATTGGATGGCGTAATTGATTGTTCACCATTCGGTTGTCGTACAGGTTTTCATTTGATTACTTGGGGCGAACATTCAACTACTGAAGTAGCAGAAGCTTTGAAAGGTGCTTTGACAGATATTGCCGAAAATATTGAATGGAAAGACGTTCAAGGAACTGACAAATACAGTTGTGGTAACTATCGTGATCACTCATTGTTCTCAGCTAAGGAATGGTCAAAGAAGATTCTTGAAGAAGGAATTTCTAACGACCCTTACGAACGTCACGTAATCTAAATTAGTAAAGAAGGTTAATCATGAGTCTATTTACATCTTTAGAGAAAAAAATTATCCTCGTCACTGGTGGTTTTCAAGGTATTGGACGTGAGGTAGTGACAACTTTTCAAAACGAAAAAGCAATTGTGATTGCGGCTGATTTGTCATATCAAAATAATGATTTGAAACGATTGAATGACTTCGAATATCAAATTCATCTCGATGTCAGTGATGAAACTAGCGTCAAAAATTTAGCAGCTCAACTAAAAACTCAAAATCTTACTCCCAACATTTTAGTTAATGTAGCTGGAATTTCGACGATGGATTATTTGATTGATAGTCAGACGAGTGATTTTGATAAGACTTTAGCTGTCAATACTCGTGGAACTTACTTAGTCAGCAAGTACATTGTCAAATTAATGGTTGCTGCCAAGCGTCCAGGGAAAGTAGTTTTGATAGCCTCGCAAGCTGGTAAGAATGGCTATCGTGCTATGTCAGCGTACGTTGCTTCTAAGCATGCTGTCCTTGGCTTGACGAAGACTTTAGCAATCGAGGTAGCTAAGGACCAGATCAATGTCAATGCAGTTTGTCCTGGTATTATTGAAACTTCAATGAAACATCGTGAAAGAAAAGATGGTGCAAAAATTAGAGGTTTAACAGCTGATGATATCGAAAAAGAAGATAACAGCCAGGTACCACTAGGACGGACAGGAACTCCCAAAGATGTTGCCAATGTCGTGTTGTTCTTAGCTAGTCCATTGTCAGATTATATGACGGGACAAGGAATCAACGTTACTGGTGGAATGACGATGAATTAAAAAAATAAGCTAGCCAATTTTAAATAACTGGCTAGCTTATTTTAGATAATTATTGTAATTCATTAACGATAGCTTTGTTAAAGGCATCCAAGTCATCAGGAGTACGACTAGTGATCAAGTGACGATCGATAACTACGGGTTCATCTTTAACGATACCGCCAGCGTAGTAAAGATCAGTTTGAACAGTCTTATATGAAGTTAAAGTTCTACCCTTAACTAAGCCTGTTTGCATCAAAAGTTGTGGACCGTGGCAGATTGAAAAGATAGCTTTATCAGCAAGCATAAATTTCTTAGCAAGTTCAACGAATCTTTCATCAGCACGAAGATTATCAGGTGAAAAACCACCAGGAATTAGTAAAGCATCATAATCATCAGCATTGATGTCATCGATACCCTTATCAGCGGTAAATTCTGTTCCATGTTTACCAACTAATTTTTCATTAGCTTTAGTTCCAACTAGGGTTACCTCGTTACCTGCGTCAGTCAAAGCCTTTTTAGGGGATGTGTATTCGATATCCTCGACATCATTAGCCATTACAGCAATAATTTTACTCATAAATTTGTTTCCTCCTCATTAATATAGTAATAGTTTACTCGTAGGGGGTAGGGATAAGTCAAATAATTTCCATTATGAATATTTTTATTGTCTAATAGTAACTCGTGTGAGATAACAGAGTAGTTTGTGAATTTGATTTATGGAGGATTAATATGACAAGTTTTAATACAAAATTGGTTCATGGCGAACCACAAAATGATAACAATACTGGGGCAGTCAACGTTCCAGTTTACAATTCTTCAACTTATATTTATCCATCAGTTGATGCTAAGGTAAAATACGATTATGCACGTTCAGGTAATCCGACGAGAAATTATTTGGAAGAACAAGTAGCACAGTTGGAAAATGGCTGCCGTGGTTTTGCTTTTTCTTCAGGGTCAGCGGCAATCCATGCTGTGTTGGCAATCTTTAAACCAGGCGATCATTTGATTATCGGCAAGGAAATCTATGGTGGAACTTTTAGAATTATCAATGAATTCTTTAAACGTTGGCAGATTGAATTTACTGCTGTCGATACTCAGAATTTAGATGAAATTCGACAGGCAATCAAACCTAATACGAAGGCAATTTATTTTGAAAGTTTTACCAATCCTTTGTTGCACGTGACAAGTGTTGCTGGCGTAAGTAAAGTAGCTAAGGCTAATAATCTTTTGACGATCGTTGATAATACGTTTCTATCACCATATTTACAACGACCACTAGATTTAGGTGCTGATATTGTGATTCATTCAGCCACGAAATATCTCAGTGGTCACTCAGATGTAATTGCTGGTATTGCCGTCGCTAAGGATGAAGACATTGCCGATAAAATCTATTTCAATCAAAATGCTATTGGGTCAACTTTATCTCCTGAAGATTCCAATTTAGTACGTCGTGGGATTCAAACATTGTCAGTGAGAATGGATCGTCACTTGAGTAATGCTCAAAAGATTGTCGAATTTTTACAGACTCGTCCAGAAATTGCTAAGATTTATTATCCTGGTATTGCTGGTAGTAAGAATCATGAAATAGCTGCTAAAGAAGCTGATGGTTTTGGTGGTATCGTTTCTTTTGAATTAGCCGACGGATTGGATTCAACTAAATTTGTCGAGGGGACCAAATTGATTCAACTGGCTGTTAGCTTGGGTGCTGTCGAAAGTTTGATTGAGTTGCCTTACAAGATGACTCATGCTGAACTTTCACCTGAAGAGCAATTAAAGGCTGGTATCACACATCAATTAGTTAGATTGTCAGTCGGAATTGAAGATGTGAGTGATTTGATTGATGATTTAGCACAAAGTTTAGACAGACTATAAAAAATCCCGATAGAATGTAATTACATTTTATCGAGATTTATTTTTTTAGATTTTTTCCATCAATGCTGATTTTTGATTTCTTATCGAACTTAAAATCAATTTGCTCCGTTTCTGGTTGAAAGTCATCAACATCAAATTGACTTTCCAAAATTCTTACTTGTGGTTTATCGTTTACGAAAATAAGATCATTGCCACTGATTTGAGATTTAGTCTTAACCGCTAAGTCATTTTTATAGTCGGTAGTAGTTGAATCAATCGTCAAATTTTTAAAGAAAGTTTTTGAACCTTGGCGTAATTCAAATTTATGCAAAATAGTACAATCCTTTAAATAGACCGTGGAATCTTTTTGAAATAATAATTGAAATTCGGTATTGTCAGCGAATAATTGGCTCTTTTCTAAAGACAAGCCGATAGCTTTAATTTTTTTACCAGTTAAAATTTTTGAATCTTTAAATGAAAAATAGGCATTTTGTCCATAGATCGTATCCCAATAGTCACTCGTTTGCCGGTCAATGATAATGTTTTGTCCATAAACTCTAGCCCCGTCGTAAGCTGACATGGTATTTTCATCGTTTGCAGGGTAGATGATACTTAAATTTTTAAAAATCAAAGTATTTTTAGCGCCAACTGTGAAACTACAATACAGTTTAATGTCTTCTTTATTTGAAGTTTTACCGATGAATGAAATATCACGTCTGATCGTACAAATAAAGGGATTATTTCTGGAAAAGTAAGTTCCAGGCAGCAGTTCGATTACGTCGCCATCTTTGGCGTTGACGATAGCTTGCATCAATTCTTCGTCATTATTTTTTTGAGTGCCAATAGTGATTTTCATAAAATCCCTCCCTTAGTTGATTATTATAGGATAAAATAAAAGAGACCAACAATAAATGTTAGTCTCTTTTAAATTATTAAGTGATAATTATACACGAGTAACTTTTCCTGATTTCAATGCTCTAGCTGAAACCCATACACGTTTTGGCTTACCATCAACCATGATACGAACTTTTTGCAAATTTGGCTTCCAAGAACGTTTTGATTGGTTAAGAGCGTGTGAACGTTTGTTACCGAACACTGTTTTACGGCCTGTAATAATATCTTTTGCCATGGGACCGACCTCCTTTGGCTACATGTTTTTCTTTAAAATATCACCTGACTAATTTACCATATATAAAAGGTTAAAGCAATAGAGTAATTATGGAATAATCGACTTTTATCTAGTTTAATTCTTTAATTAGATTTGTTGCTATGATAGAATTTTATTGTTTATGATAGATTTGGTCCATGAATAGGAGGATCCAGAGATGGCAGTTACAATTAAAACAAAACATGGTGAAATTGAAGTTTCAACAAATACTGTTGCTACAATTGTCGGCGGTGCTGCTTCTGATATCTACGGTATCGTAGGTATGGCAAGTAAGAACCAACTACGTGACGGGATGAATACGATTTTGAACCGTGAGGACTTTTCTAGAGGTGTAGTTATTCATCAAGAAGATGGTAAACTGGCCGTTGATGTCTACATAATCGTTGGATATGGTATTAAAATATCCGAAGTAGCGAAAAATTTAAAAGAAAAAGTAAAATATAACCTAGAAACAATGCTTGGAACGCCAGCTGGCACTGTTAACGTTTATGTTCAAGGAATTAAAGTTCTGGACGATATCGAATAGGTAAAGCTGGTTGGAGGGGAAACTTTTGAGCAAAGAACTAATTACAAAAAAAGAATTTTCAGATATGGTGCGTGTTGCATCGCACAGACTTGAAAAGAATGCTAAGTTTGTAAACTCACTTAATGTCTTTCCGGTTCCTGATGGCGATACCGGAACCAATATGAGCTTAACTATACAAAGCGGTTTTAAGGCCGTAAATGAATCAGAGAGTAATCACGTAGGAACACTTGGAAAAGCTCTTGCAAAAGGACTTTTGATGGGTGCTCGTGGAAACTCAGGTGTTATTACATCACAAATCTTCCGTGGCTTTTCAAAGAGTATCGAAGATAAAGAGTCTTTGACAGCGATGGATTTGGCTAAGGCTTTTGATGACGGTGTAAAAACCGCTTATAAAGCAGTTATGAAACCTGTTGAAGGAACAATTTTGACAGTTGCTAGATTCGGTGCTGAGTCTGCTATGGAAAAAGTTAAGACAACTAATGATACAGTAGAAATCTTAAAAGCTGTTGTAGCCGGAGCTAAAGTAGGACTAGAAAAGACACCATCACTATTGCCAGTTTTAAAAGAAGTTGGTGTAGTTGACTCTGGTGGTCAAGGTTTAGTCTTTATTTATGAAGGCTTTTTAGAAGGTTTAAGTGGCGTTGCCAGTGACGAAGAAGAATATGTCCCTGATGAAAGAGACATGGCTGAAATGGTCAATGCTAACCACCACCAATCCGTTCAAGGTCAGTTCAATACAGATGAGATCAAAAATGGTTACTGTACAGAAATGATGGTTGAACTGGGCAAGAATCCAACTTCTGATGAAAAATTTGAAAATGATAAGTTACGTAGTTATTTAGATAAAATCGGTGACTCTTTAATTGTCGTTTCAGATGATGAAGTTGTTAAAGTTCACGTTCACACTAACTATCCTTACAAAGTTTGGGCAGCTGGTAGAAAATACGGTTCACTTTCAAAAATCAAGATTGATAATATGCGTTTGCAACATGAAACAATCGTTGATGATGACGAACCAATGACACCAGAAGCACAACCACAAGCAGCTATTGACTATGCAGTTATCGCTGTTTCATCTGGTGACGGCTTGACAGAACTCTTCAAGAGTTTAGGTGTAACGCACGTGATCAGTGGTGGACAAACAATGAATCCATCCACTAACGATATTGTCGATGCCATTAATAAATCAAATGCTAAACGTGCCTTAGTATTGCCAAACAACAGTAATATCATTATGGCTGCTAAACAAGCGGTTGATTTAGTTGATATTCCAGTCGCAATCGTTGGTTCTAAGACTATCTCTCAAGGAATGACGGCTATGCTTTCTTTCAATCCTGATGCAGAACTTTCAGAAAATGAAGCAAACATGGAAGATTCTTTGGATACAGTTAAGAGTGGTCAAATTACTCAAGCAATTCGTGATACTGAAATCGATGGTCTAAAGATCACTAAGGGTCATTACATGGGAATTGTCGATGGTAAGATTTTGGTTGACGACGAAGATATCATTTCAGGTACTGAAAAAATGCTTGATAAGATGATTGATGAGGATAGTGAAGTAATCACTATTTTAATCGGTGAAGATGGCAACCAAGATGACGCTCAAAAGATTGCTGACTACTTAGATGATAAGTATGATGACTTAGAGACAGAAATTCACCAAGGTGATCAACCAGTTTATCCTTATTTGATTTCGGTTGAATAATTTTTTAAAGGAGGCAATGATGAAACGTTTGTTTTGTCACGCCTTTTTTTAATTTCAAAGGAAAGGGGAATGTAAATGGATTTAAGAAAGGTGTCACTAGCGCAGTTGCCTAGTGTTGGGCCGAAACGGTTAGAGGCGTTACAGTCATTAGGAATCAACAACGTTTATGACTTGCTGTTTTATTTCCCTTTTCGTTATGAAGATATGCAGGCCAAATCTTTAGATGACGCAGTGGATCAAGAAAAAATCCTTGTTAAAGGCGTAGTTGCCAGTGAACCAGTCGTATCACGCTTTGGCTACAAGAAAACACGTCTAAATGTTCGTTTGATGACTGATAATGAATCAATCATGGTGACTTTTTTTAATCAGCCTTGGTTAAAAGATAAGTTTAAAACAGGTAATGATGCTGCTGTATACGGCAAATGGAATGCCAATCGCCGTTCCTTAATGGGCATGAAAGTAATCGGCATTAATGATAATTCAGTCGATTCAGTTTATTCTGTTAACAAAAATATTCATCAAAAAACACTGATCAATCTGATTAAAGTAGCTTTTGAGAAATATCATGATCAAATTGATACGGTTGTTCCTAGTTACTTGCGACTGAAATATAAATTATTGGATGATGAACAGATTGTTTCGGGAATTCATTTTCCAAAAAATGAAGAACAAAGTGAAGAAGCCAGACGAAGTGCCAAATTTCGAGAGTTCTTCTTGTTCCAATGCGGTTTGCAAAGTATCAAACGAAATGACGATAACAAAAATATCGGTATCGTTGAAAAATACGATCAAAAGTTCTTAGATGACTTCATCCAGAGCTTGCCATTCAAGCTGACTGATGCTCAAAATCGCGTTGTAAAAGAAATTTTGCAAGATATGGCTTCTGATCATCATATGAATCGCTTGTTGCAAGGAGACGTTGGTTCTGGTAAGACGATTGTTTCAGTAATTGCTATGTTGGCTTCGGTGACAGCAGGTTATCAAGCAGCCATCATGGCACCAACTGAAATTTTGGCTCAACAACATTTTGACAAAATCAGTAAGTTGTTAACGCCTTTGAAGATAAGAACTGCTCTGTTAACTGGTTCTTTGACAAAAAAAGAACATGATTTTATCGCCGGCGATATTTTAAATGGTAAGACTAATATCGTGGTTGGAACTCATGCTTTGATACAAGACAGTGTTGAGTTTAAAGATTTAGGCTTTATCGTAATTGATGAGCAGCATCGTTTCGGAGTTAATCAAAGAAAAGCACTGCGGCAAAAAGGCGACAATCCCGACGTTTTAGCGATGACTGCAACACCGATTCCTAGAACTTTGGCAATTACGACTTATGGTGATATGGATGTCTCAAGAATTGATCAATTGCCTGCTGGTCGTAAGAAAATTGAAACTTATTGGATTCGCAGTCAAAAGATTGAACAGATGTATCAATTTGTGGCTAAAGAATTGCAAACGGGTTCACAAGTTTATGTAGTTACACCGTTGATTTCTGAATCAGAAACAATGGACTTAAAAAATGCTGAATTGATTTTTGATAAATTTACAGAATTATTTGGTAAAAAATATAAGATCGGTTTATTGCATGGTCAGATGCCAAATGACCAAAAAGAAGCCGTTATGAATGATTTCAGCGATAAGAAAATCGATGTTTTGGTATCGACAACTGTTATTGAAGTTGGTGTCGATGTTCCGAATGCTTCAGTAATGGTGATTTATGATGCTAATCGATTCGGATTATCACAATTGCACCAATTACGTGGCCGTGTTGGTCGTGGCGATAAACAATCTTATTGTATTTTGATTGCTGACCCTAAGAATGAATCGGCAGCTGAGCGAATGAAGATTTTGACTTCAACTAATGATGGCTTTGTTCTAGCTGAAGAAGATTTGAAAATGCGTGGTGCTGGTGACTTATTGGGAAATCGTCAATCAGGTTTGCCAGAATTTAAAATTGGTAATCCAATCAATGACATCAATATTTTGGAAGTGGCTCAAGAAGAGGCTAGTCGCTTGTTTAATGATGAGAAACTATTCAATAGTCCAGAGACTAAAAATTTGAAGTCGTTTATTAATGAAGAATATGATCAACTAAATAATTTTGATTAGTGAGGGAAAAATATGAAAATAGCTGTTGATGCTATGGGTGGCGATAACGCTCCTAAAGTAATTGTTGAGGGAATCGAAAAAGCTCGCGATGAGTGGAAAGATTTAGAATTCGTTCTCTATGGTAAAGAATCAGAAATTAAGAAGTATTTGCAAAATGACGAAAGAATCAAGATAGTTCACACCGATGAAGAAATCCTTGGAACTGATGAGCCAGTTAGGGCTATCAGAACTAAGAAAAATGCTTCAATGGTCTTGGCTGCTAAATCAGTCAAAGACGGCGAAAACGATGCCTTATTCTCATTGGGTAATACTGGAGCTTTGTTGGCTAGTGGAATCTTTATCGTTGGACGTATCAAACAAGTGTCTCGTCCAGCATTGATGCCAACTTTGCCAGTTACTAATTCTACTAATGGAGTTAATATGCTCGATGTTGGTGCTAATGCAGAAGCAAAAGCAAGTTACTTACAACAATGGGCCATTATGGGTTCAATCTATGCGCACGATGTTAAAAAAATCGACCAACCAAGAATTGCTTTGTTGAACAACGGAACTGAATATGACAAGGGTGATACTTTGCACAAAGAAGCTTATCAACTCTTAAAAGAAACTGAAGGCATCAACTTTATCGGAAACGTAGAATCTGGCGATATTTTAGCCGGAGTTGCGGATGTCATCGTAACTGACGGATTCACTGGAAACGCTGCCTTGAAGGCTACTGAGGGAACAGCAACGATATTGTTGAAGCAATTAAAGGACGCCTTGCTAAATAATGGTATCTTTACTAAAATGGGTGCAGCTATCGTTAGTCCATCACTAAAGGGTATGCGTAAGATGTTTGATACTTCTCAAGCTGGTGGAGCCGTATTGTTAGGCTTGAAATCTCCAGTAATCAAAGCCCACGGTGCAGCTGACAGTAAGACAGTCTATTATACTGTTAAACAAATTTATGATATGTTAACTAACGATACAATTAACAAAGCTAATAAATATTTCGAAAAAATGAACGCCGAAAAATAGGGAGAGTTTTTATGACAGAACAAGCTGTATTTGACAAAATCAAAGCATTGATTGCTGACAAATTTGAAGTAGATGCATCAACAATTACTAAAGAAACATCATTTACAAAAGATTTGGATGCAGATTCTATCGACCTTGTGGAATTTGTACTAGAACTTGAGGATGAGTTTGGTTCAGAAATTCCTGATGATGATGCTGAAAAGATTACAACAGTTGGTGAAGCAGTTAGCTATATTTCTTCACATCAAGGATAAGATTTTTATTTGAATTTTGGTTAAGTATGCCGTCGTCCGCAAAAGCTCTGTGATTGGCTGGAACGCTGCCGACACGACTTGAAACCAATACATGGAACAAAGGCGTATTGTTTCCAAGTTCGGTCTTATTCTAAGCGATAAATCGCTAAGAATAATTTGGCGGCTGAGCCATCACAGAACTTTTGCTACCGACTAGTTTCAATTATTTATTTTAATAACATTGGATTTGCATTAATTGAATGGTGATATCACTGTTTATTTCAATCAGTTAAATGAAATAAATTTAGAAACCACTATTTAATCGGGAGTGAGAGCCCTGGAAAATGCTCAGCCGTGAAATTTCTCTTGGCAATTAATTGCCTAGTGAAAGGTCGAGCTTGAAGACTTTGCCCGGTTTAAGCTTAAAAGGCTCCAAGTCGTGCCCACAGCATTCCAGCGTTTTCCAGGGCCGAACGGACGATGGCAATTTTAATCAATACAATAACGAAATTTAAGGCCAAGCGGTCTTATTTTTTTATCCAGCTAATTATTTAATAGAAAAGTTTAGTATAATTAATATTATTGGAAAGGGGACACGTTATGTTAGATCCAAAATTTTTAGAATTTTTAGATGAAAAGTATGGAATCAAGTTTAACAATAAAAAACTAGTTCAAAGAGCTATGACACATTCCTCATTTGATAACGAGCATAAAGGGCTTGGCATTGGGGATTATGAACGTCTAGAATTTTTGGGGGATGCAGTTTTGGAAATCAATATCTCCCGCTATCTCTTTGAAAAGTACCCAGAATTGCCAGAAGGTAAATTGACACGTTTAAGATCAGATATTGTCAGAACGGACAGCTTTGCTCGTTTTGCCAAAGAAATCCAAATCGATAAGTATTTGTTGATTGGTAAAGGTGAAGAAAAACAAGGTGCCCGTCAAAGACATACTTTGCTTGAGGATATTTTTGAAGCCTTTAACGGAGCTTTGTACTTGGATCAAGGTAATGAAGTTGTTAATGAATTTTTGAAAAAAGTAGTTTATCCACATATTGATTCAGGTGAATTTTCTGAAGATACTGATTTTAAGACACATCTTCAAGAAAAATTACAACAATCAGGTGAAGTCGAAATCGATTACAAGGTGATTGATGAAGAAGGTCCTGATCACGATAAGAAATTTAAAGTTGAACTAATTGCTAACGGTAAGATTTTGTCCAAGGGACTTGGATACAGCAAGAAACATGCTGAACAAATGGCAGCCAAAAGAGCATTAGATGAATTATAGGAGTTAAGTTATGCCATTAAAATCATTAACGATCAATGGGTTTAAATCATTTGCTGATAAAACGAAGATTGATTTCACAAGTGGAATCACAGGTATCGTTGGACCCAACGGGAGTGGAAAATCAAATATTACTGAAGCCATACGTTGGGTAATGGGTGAACAATCAGCAAAGAGTTTACGTGGAGACAAAATGGTCGATGTGATTTTTGCTGGAAGTGCGACTCGTCCCCAAATGAATCGTGCGGAAGTAATTTTGGAATTTGATAATCGCAATAAAGAATTAAAAACAACTCAAGATGAAGTTGTAATTTGTCGTCGGCTCTTTAGAAATGGTGATACGGAATTTTTGATCAATAATAAGAATTGTCGTTTACGTGATATTACTGAATTATTCATGGATTCTGGGATGGGTAAACAATCATTTTCAATTATTTCCCAAGGTCGAGTTGAAGCAATCTTTAACAGTAAGCCAGTGGAAAGACGTAGTATTATTGAAGAATCAGCTGGTGTGTCTTTATTTAAGCAAAAAAAGCAACAGGCTGAAAATAAATTATCCGATACAACTGACAATTTACATCGTGTTTCTGATATTGTTTCAGAATTGTCAAAACAAGTTGAACCACTAAAGAAACAAGCTAGTATTGCTCGTGATTACAAAGAACAAAAGAGTAAGTACGATGATATTTATCAAAAAATCTTAACGATTGAAATTAGAGATTTATCAAATCAAAAACATCAAATCGACAAAGAGCTACGAGAAGTCAAAACTAGCTTACAAAATATCTCTCAACAAGTAACACAGGCTAACCAACAAGTAGAAGATAATAACCAAGCCGTTAGAACTTTAACCAATCAACTAGATGAAAAACAGGCTAAATTAGTTGAAGTAACGAAAACCTTAGAAATTTACAATAGTAAAATTGCCGTCGCCGATGAAAGAACCGGTTTTAATTCGACGACAAAGTTGACTTTGACCAATCAATTGAAATCAGTTGAAGAACAAAAAGTAAAAAACGATGCAAAGTTGGTTGAATCAAATAAAAAATTAGCCCAATGTCTAGAAAAAATCACTGATTTTGAAAAGAAATTAAAAGATTTACAGCAATTGAAACAAAAGACACCAGCTGATATTAAGGATAATATTGCCCAATTAAGAACTGATTACATCAATCTTCTCCAAGACCAAGTAACGAATAATAATGAACAAAAATTTTCGCAAAGACAATTAGAACGAATCAATGCGGGGATTTCTGAACAAAATTCTCAACTTAAAGAAGTAACGACTAAATTAGAAAGTTATAAAGAAGATCATCAAAAAATTGATGCTGAAATCAAAAAATTAGTTGATGATAATCAAGCACTTTTGACACGCAATCAAGAGTTAGAAAAATCAATTCAAGAAATTACGGAAACGGGTAAGAATGAAAATAATAACTATCTGAAGATTTTAGAAAACCTTCAAGAAATTAAAGCTCGTAAAAAAGTTCTCGAAAATATGGAACAAGAACACGCTGGTTTCTTCGAAGGTGCTAAGAATGTTTTAAATAATAAAGCACGTCTTTCCGGAATCGTTGGTGCCGTTGCAGAACTCATTTCGGTACCGCAAGATTATCAATTGGCTATTCAAACTGTTGTCAGCAATCAATTGCAATCGATCGTAACTGAAGATGAAGTGGCTGCTAAACATGCCATTGCTTACTTACGTCAAAATCGCGGCGGTCGTGCGACTTTCTTACCACTTAACATTATCCAAGCTCGTACCATCAACACTAATGATTTGAACAAAGCTAAAAGGGTCACAGGTTTTGTTGGAGTCGCTAGTGATTTAGTGACCTATGATGGAAAAGTTGAGAATATTGTTAAGAATATTTTGGGTAATTTATTAGTTGCTAAAAATATCGATGATGCAACAAGTATCTCAGCAGCAGTTAATCGCAAATTCCGCGTGGTTACTTTAGATGGAAATGTTGTTAATGCTGGTGGTTCTTTAACTGGTGGACAACAACGTCGTGTTAATTCAAGTATTTTGAGTCGAAAAGATGAGTTAGCAGATTTGACTAAGCAACTTTCTAAACAAGAATTGTTGATGGATCAAAAACAAGCACTAGTTCAAGATTTAAGAAATCAATTGGTACAATTCAATGCCGAAAAGAAACGTATTGATGCAAAGCTTGCTAATTTCAACCAGTCTAAGAGTAAATTTGAAAATGAAATTTCAACTTCTCAAAGTGAAGAAAAGCATTTTAGTGAACGTTTAGATGTTATCAAATACAATTTGAGCAAGAATCAAGAAGAGCAAGCACAAATCAATCAAGATTTGGCTACGCAAAAGGCCACAGCTGAGAAGATTCAAAAAGAAATTACTGCTACTCAACAAGAAATTGATCAAAAGCAAAAATTGTTGACTGACTTTGATACACAGCTCAATAAAATCAATCATCAAGAGCAAGAATTACAAACTAAATTAGCAGTTATCAAGAATAATCATGCGAATGAATCCGATCAAAATAGCTATTTGAAGGAATCGATTTCTCAAGCAACTGAACAGATTTCTGAATTACAAGGTAAGCTAAATGACCTAGATTCAGAAAAGAATCAGTTAGATTTAAGTAATACTGAAGTTAAAAATCGTATCAAAGAGTGTCAAACTGAAATTAAAGATTTGCAAGATGTTGTAGCTAAGTTAAAAGCTGAGCGTGAAAAGCAGCAAGCTTTGTCTACTGAGTTAAATTCCAAGGCACAACGTAATTTTGATTTGCAAAAAGCAGCAGCTGATCAGCAAGAATCATTGGCAATTCAAAATACTAAGTTGTCCAACCAAATCGACAGTCGCTTGGATACCTTGTCGCAAGATTATCAGTTGACTTATGAAGCATCGCTTCAAGATTTAAAGCGTGGAGACTACGATCCAGAAGCTTTGAAGAAAGAGGCACGATTGCTCAAAATGGGAATTGAGGAATTAGGAACCGTTAATTTGTCGGCTATTGATGATTATGACAAGGTCAAGGATCGTTATGAATTTTTGACACAACAACAAAATGACCTCTTACAAGCTAGAAGTCAGTTGTTAGACACGATGTCGGAAATGGATAAAGAAGTAACGACAAGATTTAAGAAGACATTTGATGAAGTATCAGAAGCCTTTGAGAAAATTTTCCCAGAAATGTTTGCTGGTGGTCGTGCTAAGTTAGTTTTAACTGAACCCGATAATTTATTGGAATCAGGAATTGAAATTATTGCTCAGCCACCCGGGAAGAAATTCCAACGACTAAGTCTATTATCCGGTGGAGAAAAAGCTTTAACGGCAATTACTTTGCTCTTTGCAATTATTAAAGCCAAACCAGTTCCATTTTGTATCTTGGATGAGGTTGAAGCGTCACTTGATGATGCTAACGTTTATCGTTTTGCTAATTATTTAAATCAATATGATGACAATACTGAATTCATCGTTATTACTCACCGTAAAGGAACTATGATGAACGTAAATCGTTTGTATGGTGTAACTATGGAAGAATCTGGTGTTTCCAGAATGTTATCAGTTAAAGTCAAAGAATAGGAGAAAATAATGGGATTATTTGATCGAATTAAAAAAGCTTTTACCGGTAAAGATGATTCTGAAGAAAAAGAACTAAAGAAAAAATCTTCAGAACAAGCCCCTGAATCTGACCAAAACTCAAAACCAGAATCAGCTTCTCCTGAAGAGAAAAAAGAATCTACGACAGAGGCTCAACCAGAGGAAGCTACTGAAGATGAATCAATAGTTGAAGAAAAGCCCGAACCAGCAGAACCTACTGTTGAAGAACCTGAATCAAAAACGGTAGAATCAGAGACAAATTCTGAAGCTGAACCTGAGCAGACTTCTGAAACCGTTAAGGAAGAACCAGAAAGCACTCCAGAAGAATCAGCTCCAGAGGAAGTTTCTGAATCAGATGAAAAGACTGAAGAAGAAACTACTGAGCCAGCTACTGAAGAATCCAAAGAAACTGAAGAAGCTGAAAAGCCAAAGGATGATGTCAAAGAATACGATGAAGGTTTAAAAAAGAGTCGTAATTCCTTTAGTTCTCGTTTAAATCATTTCTTAGCTAACTTTAGAAGTGTCGACGAAGATTTCTTTGATGATTTGGAAGAATTGTTGATTGAATCTGATGTCGGTTATGAAACTGCAATGCGTATTTCTGATGAGTTACGTGAGGAAGTTAAGTTAGAAAACGCTAAGAAGAAATCCGATGTATCTAACGTTATTGTGCGTAAGTTAGTTGATATGTACGGTGAAGAAGGCAAGGATGAAGATAACGATTTGAAGTTCAGTACTGATAAGACGCCTACTATCTTCTTGTTTGTCGGTGTTAATGGTGCTGGTAAAACTACCACTATCGGAAAACTAGCTCATCGTTATCAATCAGAAGGTAAAAAAGTCTTGTTGGCAGCTGGTGATACATTTAGAGCTGGTGCTATCGAACAATTGCAAGAATGGGGTAAACGTGTAAATGTTCCTGTTCAAGCAAGTAAAGCTCACACTGATCCGGCTTCAGTCGTTTACGATGCTGTTCAACGAGCAGTCAATGAAGATTTTGATATCTTGTTAGTTGATACGGCCGGACGTTTGCAAAATAAAGAAGGTTTGATGCGTGAGCTAGAAAAAATCAAACGTGTCATTACTCGTGAATTGCCAGATGCACCACAAGAAGTCTTGTTGGTACTCGATGGTTCAACGGGACAAAATGCTTTGAGTCAAGCCAAGCAATTTAACGAAACAACTGAGGTTTCCGGGATTGTTTTGACTAAATTGGATGGAAGTTCCCAAGGTGGTGTCGTCTTGGCAATCAGAAATGAATTGCACATTCCAGTTAAATTAGTTGGTCTTGGTGAACAAATGGATGACTTACGTGACTTTGACCCAGAGAAATTCATTTACGGTTTGTTCAAGGATTTGATTGTTGGAGCCTCTGATAAATAATGGATATTGATGAAACGACTCGAATCAATCTGTTATATAATTTTTATCATTCATTATTGACGAAAAAGCAAAGCCGCTATATGGATCTTTATTATGTAGAAGATTTTTCACTCAGTGAAATCTCTGAACAATTAGATGTTTCTAGACAAGCGGTGTTAGATAACTTGCATCGGTCTGTCAATTTGTTAGAATCATTTGAGAAAGAACTCGGTTTAGTTGAGAAAACTCAAGAAATTGATGATATTTCAAAAAATCTCAGTCAATTGGTTCAAACTAAATATGCTGATGATAAAGAATTATTAGCATTAGTACAAAGAATTTCAAAAATAAATGAAATGTAGGAGTAGAGTATGGCTTTTGAAGGATTAAGCGAACGTTTACAAAAAGTTTTTTCTTCCTTAAAGGGAAAAGGTAAGCTTTCTGACGAAGATGTTCGTAAAGTAATGCGTGAAGTTCGAATGGCCTTATTGGAAGCCGATGTCAATTTTGACGTTGTTAAGACTTTCGTTAAGACTGTTCGTGAACGTGCTTTGGGCGCAGAAGTAATGGAAAGTTTGACTCCTTCACAACAAGTTATCAAGATTGTTGATGAAGAGTTAACTAAATTGATGGGACAGGAAGCAGTTCCATTGAATAAGGCACCACACATTCCAACGATTATTATGATGGTTGGTCTCCAAGGTGCTGGTAAAACTACTACAGCTGGTAAATTAGCTAATCGTTTGAAGACAAATGACAAGGCTCGTCCATTGTTCATTGCCGGAGATGTTTATCGTCCTGCTGCTATCGAACAATTGAAGACTATTGGTCAACAACTTGACGTACCAGTTTATGACGAGGGAACTGATAATGATCCAGTAGAAATCGTTAAAAACGGTTTGGCAGTGGCGAAAGAAAATAAAAATGACTATGTAATTATTGATACGGCCGGACGTTTGGAAATCGATGAACAATTGATGGAAGAACTTCAAAAGATCAAAGATTTGGCACATCCGAATGAAATCTTGTTCGTTGCTGATTCAATGACTGGTCAAGTGGCTGCCAAAGTTGCTCATGGATTTGACGAACAACTAGATATTACTGGTGTCGTTTTGACGAAGTTAGATGGTGACACACGTGGTGGTGCCGCACTTTCAATTCGTTCCGTTACTGGTAAGCCAATCAAGTTCATTGGACAAGGTGAAAAACTCGATCAATTAGATGTTTTCCATCCTGACCGTATGGCTAACCGTATCCTTGGTATGGGTGACATGTTGACCTTGATTGAAAAGGCTCAAACTGATTACGATGAGAAGCAAGCTAAAGAAGTTGCCGAAAAGATTCGTGAAAACAGTTTTGATTTCAACGACTTTATTGATCAAATGGATCAAATTCAAAAAATGGGTCCTTTGGATGAATTGATGAAGATGATTCCAGGAATGGCTAATAATCCTGCCTTGGCTAATATCAATATTGGTGAAAAAGATATTGCCCATTTGAAGGCTATCGTTTATTCTATGACACCTAAAGAACGTGAAGATCCAGATCTTTTGAACCCTTCACGTCGTCGTAGAATTGCGGCTGGTTCTGGTCAAAGCGTTCAAAACGTTAACCGGATGATCAAGCAATTCAAGCAATCCCGTGACATGATGAATAAGATGAGTAAAGGTAACATGGCCGGGATGGAACAATTGATGGGAAATGGTGTTCAAGGTCGATTAGGTAAGATGGCTATGAAGTCGATGGTTCGTCGTAATAAAAAGAAAAAGAAGAAGCGCTTAAAGAAGATTAAACGTTTTAAATCATAAAAAAAATAGATGCTGTCAAGAAAAAAACTTTACAGCATCTATTTTTTTGTGTATACTAACAAAGTTAAGTATTTAGGAGGAAACAAACATATGTCAGTTAAAATCAGAATGAAACGTATGGGTAGTAAGTTAAGACCATTTTACAGATTGGTAGTTGCAGATTCACGTTCACCACGTGATGGTCGCTTTATCGAACAAGTTGGTTACTACAACCCAATTTCACAACCAGAAGAAATCAAGTTGGATGATGACAAGATCGTTGAATGGTTAAACAAAGGTGCACAACCTTCAGATACTGTTCGTCACTTGTTGAAACAACACGGAATTATGCAAAAGTTCCACGAAAGCAAATTTACAAAATAGTAATTTTTAATGGGACCAGACAATTGTCGTGGTTCCATTTTTATTCACGGAGGAAAAATGACTGAAAAATTATATCGTGTTGGTACTATCGTAAATACTCATGGTATTAAAGGCGAATTAAGGGTAATCCCAATTACTGATTTTCCTAAAGATCGTTTTAAATCAGGTGCAAAGTTGTTCTTGAAAGATAAAACTGAATTTGTCGTTGAATCATCACGTCCACACAAAAATTTTGTTCTAGTTAAATTAAAAGGCTATGACAATATTAATGATGTTGAAAAGTTCGTTAAATCAGAATTGTTTGCTAATGGTGAAGAAGCTAGCGACTTAGAAGATGGCGAATTTTTATACAGTCAAATTATCGGTTTGAATGTGATTGACAAAGATTTAGGCGAAGTCGGCAAAATCACCGAAATCATGGAATTAGGTTCCAATGATGTTTGGGTCGTCAAGAGTCCAAAGTATAAGGAAATTTTATTGCCTTATATTGATGATGTAATTAAAGAAGTTGACCTTGAAAATAAAGAGGTCAAAGTTGAAATACCGGATGGGTTGATAGATTAATGGATATTACAATTTTAAGTATTTTTCCAAAAATGTTTCAGGCATTAAATGAGTCATTGATTGGAAAAGCACAAGAAAAAGAACTCGTAAATATTGATGTCGTTGATTTTCGTGATTTTACTACTAATAAGCAAAATCACGTTGATGATGCGCCATATGGTGGTGGAGCTGGGATGTTGTTGCAGGCTCAACCGATTTATGACGCAATGGATTATGTTGAAAAGAAAAAACCAGGTAAGAAACGGGTCGTTTTATTAGATCCAGCTGGTAAAACTTTCAATACAAAAATGGCTAAAGATTTCGCTAAAGAAGATCAATTGGTATTCATCTGTGGACATTACGAAGGCTTTGATGAACGTGTCAAAGATTTGGTGACTGATGAAGTATCAATCGGTGATTATATTTTGACAGGTGGCGAATTGCCAACAATGAGTATGATCGATGCAACATTGCGGTTCGTGCCAGGTGTATTGGGGAATTCATTTTCCGCAGAAGAGGAATCTTTCTCAAACAACTTGCTAGAATACCCTCAATATTCACGTCCGGCCGATTTTCGTGGCAAAAAAGTTCCCGACGTGTTAATCAGCGGGGATCATGAAAAAATCCGTCTCTGGCGTTTAGAACAAGCTTTGAAGAAGACTTTAGAGCGTCGACCCGATTTATTGGAGCATGCTTCATTGACTGACGAGGAAAAGAAGCTTTTACACAAAATTCGTCAAAATAACTAGTTTACAATTAAGTTCAAATAAAGTATCATATTAAGAGTGTTTGAACGCACATATTAACGATATTCCGCTGTATGTCCGAGATAT
This sequence comes from Companilactobacillus pabuli, assembly GCF_014058425.1. NCBI lineage: Bacteria > Bacillati > Bacillota > Bacilli > Lactobacillales > Lactobacillaceae > Companilactobacillus > Companilactobacillus pabuli. The sequence goes on along the minus strand of NZ_CP049366.1, from coordinate 1,352,136 downwards.
ATAAGAGTGTCGGTAGGGAGAAATTATTTATGAATAAATTAATTCAAGATATTACTAAAGAACAATTACGTTCTGATATTCCTGACTTCCGTAGTGGTGACACTATTCGTGTACATGCTAAGGTTGTTGAAGGTTCACGTGAACGTATTCAATTATTCGAAGGTGTCGTAATCAAGAGACATGGTTCAGGAATCAGTGCAACATACACTGTTCGTAAAGTAAGTAACGGTGTTGGTGTTGAAAGAACATTCCCATTGAACACACCTCGTGTTGAACAAATCGAAGTTATCAGACATGGTCGTGTACGTCGTAGCAAGCTTTACTACCTACGTGCTCGTACAGGTAAGGCTGCTCGTATTAAAGAACGTCGTCGTGACATCTAATTTAATGCAAACAGTGAAGTTAAACTTCTAAAAAAATAAACCATCCGTAAAAGGTGGTTTATTTTTTTTGCTCTGAAAATCTAGAGTCAGAAAACAATTTTTCAGATGCCAAGCGATGTCGTTGGTTATTGTCGTAATTAGCCACGAATAATCCTGAATACAAGGTGTTCAAGACGTAATCGATAGCAACACTTGAAGCAAAGGGTGAGATTTTATCAGTCGAACTTTCCGAGTCGTTTGAGTCGTAAGATTTTTGTCATTTGATAAGTACTTTTCGTTTGGCCACTGTAAAAAATTACAAGAGCACAGTCATCTTTTTGAAAATTAGCTGCTAGAAAGTTACTTTCTTCAACTAAAGTTGGCAACTGGGCATGAAAATTTATTTTCATTAATTTGTTTTGAAAACTTAGAGCAGAAATATAAGTATCACCATATGCAAAAATACCTAAATTTTTAGCTTTTAAAATTAAGCGAATGGCTTTCTCTAGTGTGGAATTATCCAAAAGTTCACTCGTTTGCTTGATTGATGTTTCCATGACACTAGCAATCTTTTGGGCGATTTCTTTGTTAGAGTCATCTTCAGTAAAGGGAAAATCAGGATCGATAGTTGATATATCGTCGTAATGCTTTTGCAATTCAGCTGATAATTTGATTTTGAAGTCTTTGAAACCTTTCAAGCCAATTTTTCGACAAAGTCTGACAATCGTAGAAGTTGAACTGAAGGTATTAATAGCCAGCTTTTGAATCGATAAATTTAAAACGTCTTCTTTATTTTTTAAAATGTAATTGGCTAAGTCTTTTTCGGAACCGTTGAAATTATCTTGAGCCTTTAATTGGTTGATAATTGTCATAATGTTTCACCTAATTTGTTTTTAGTATAAAAATAATTGGAACATTTTTACCGTTTTGTATATATTACGTTATTACTTAATAAGTCGTGGTTCAATGGAGTTGATAAAAGATTTGGAGGCATGAAAATGAAATTAGCGATTATTGGTTCAGGAAATATTGTACATGACTTTTTGACGATTACTAAGGATTTAAAAGAAACACAACTGACGGCTATTATCGGTACAAATAGAAGTATTGATATTTTGAAGCAACTACAAAGTGAATATCATATCGGACAAGTGTTTACTGATTTTGATGAGGCTTTAAAGAAGAGTGATTTTGATACCGTCTACGTGGCAGTTCCTAATTTCTTACACTATCAGTTTGCTAAGAAGGCTTTGGAGAATGGGAAGAATGTCATTTCCGAAAAACCTTTCACAGTTAAGTACGAAGAGTTCGAAGATCTAAAGAAAATTGCCTTAGAAAAACATCTCGTTTTGTTAGAAGCAATTACGACTCAATATTTGCAAAACTTCCTCGACTTAAAAAAGAAGTTGCCTGAATTAGGTGATTTGAAAATTATTGAGAGCAACTATTCCCAATATTCATCTCGGTATGATGCCTTTAAAGCCGGAAAAATTTTACCAGCATTTGATCCTAAAAAGGGTGGTGGAGCCTTGATGGATCTCAATATTTATAATATTCACTTTATCGTTGGTTTGTTGGGACGTCCTAAAAAAGTAACGTATTTGCCAAATATCGAACGTAATATCGATACATCAGGTATTTTGACTTTGGATTACGGCTCTGTTAAAGCAGTAGCTATCGGTGCTAAAGATTCCGTCATTCCGTTTAGAAGTAGCGTCATTCAAGGCAACCATGGATCAATCGTAGTCAATGGTCCAACGAATGAAATGAAATCATTTGATATTTATGACAATGACAAAGAATTAGTTGAAAAAATCGATCACAATGTTTATCCACATCGGATGTATCAAGAATTTGTTGAATTTGAAAAAATTATTAGAACTAACGATTTACAAGCAGTCCAACAGCATTTGCAGCACAGTGAAGACGTCATGTGGGTTGTGAAGAAAGCCTTAGAATCAGCCGATTTAAAATTAGACTAAAAAAATCCGTTATCGTTTGATAGCGGATTTTTTAAATGCTCTTTTTCACCATTCGCTCAATTCCGTAATTAGATAGGGTGTATAAAGAGTCAAATAAAGCTTGTCCCAAAGTAGAATTGCGTTTTATTTTACTGTTGTTATTATTCGGAATATTTTTTAAAAGAGAATCAAGTTTTTTAATATCGCGGTCAGAATAAAATTGACTGTCTTTAAGGTGATGAGTTAAAGCCACCAAAAAAGAATACTTTGGATTGATTTTTTTCAGCTGTTTCAATTGTTCAATCGCAATTTTGTCTAAACCATTTGGATAGATGATTTCTGAATATCGCTCACGTAAATTAGCATAGACATCGCCAAAATGTAAGATCCAGACAATAAAATCATCAGAATTAACGTATTGTAAACTTAAACTAACTTCTGAGTAATTATTAACTTTCTCTAGAATCTTATTTTCAATCAGCCAATCCATGAAACCATAAAAATATTCTTCAATATCGCTGTTTCTAACACTTGCTAAACCACTTAAACCAGTAAAACTCCTAATTTTTTGCTTGATAATTTCATTTTCTAATTGTTGAATTGTCACATTTTTTCATCTCGAAATTTTAATTAAAGACTTGGTTATAATACTCTAAATAAAACTCTTTATCACTAACACTAGTTATTTTGGTGACGCTAGTGTTTCTCGGTTCTGGAAGACTCATAGGATCTTTAGGCTTCAGAACATCTAAAGCACTAGCTTTAATGGTGAAACCATGCGTTACACAGATAATTTTGTCGTTAGGATACTTATTAGTAGCTTCAATCAAAAATTCATGTACGCGGTTGATTACGTCATCAAAAGTTTCACCATCTTGAGCGTATTTAACATACATTGGTAAAACGTCGTCCCAATAATTATTATAAGCATCAGGGTGTTGTTTTCTCAAGTCGGCGTTCTTTTGGCCGTCCCATTGACCATACGAGATTTCTAATAAACGTTTATCAAAACTGACGGGTAATTGAGCTTTTTGATTGAGAATTTCAGTTGTTTGTTTAGTCCGATTCAAAGGACTAGAAATAATCCTGTCCGCAAAGCTGATATCAAAGTGGTCACGTAAGGTTTCGGCTTGTTTTTGACCATTATCATTGAGATAAGTAATTTCTGAATTAATTGTGCCTTGCTTCATTTTTAGGACGTTAGCTTTCGTCTGTCCATGACGAATAAAGTAAAATTGAGTCATGTTTCCTCCTAGATGATTGTCATAAATTAATTATATTCATAATAAATAAAGATTACTAGTTGACAATTATTAAAAGAATGTTAAAGTTTATTTAAGTTAATTGGAGGTTCTTTAATATGAAAAATATCAAAAGTACATTAAACCTTACAGTCTCCTCCAAGTCTACACGTATATACATGTAGGCTTATTAACTAAACCTCATGTATGAAGCCAAATTCATAGCTGTGGGGTTAATAATTTAAGTCAACTAGTTTCCTCACAGAGATTTTATCTGTGGGGATTTTTTTATCTAATTTTTTAAGGGAGTGGAGTTCATGGTAGTTTATAATTTTTCAGCTGGTCCAGCTGTTTTGCCAGATGAAGTCATAAAAAAAGTAAAGGCCGATTTACCATCTTATGATAATTCAGGTATGAGTGTGATGGAAATATCCCACCGTTCTGATTTATTCGATAACATTATCGACCAAGCACAACAAGATTTGCGAGCTTTATTGCAAATACCAGATAATTATCGAGTTTTATTTTTCCAAGGTGGATGTACTTTACAGTTTAGTGCAGCTCCCTTGAATTTAGCAACTGAGCATAAAAAAATTGCTTTACTAGATAGTGGCCATTGGGCTGATCGAGCTAGAGACGAGGCTAGTCGTTTAGGCATTGGGGTGGACGTTCTAGATTCAACTAAGAATCTTCATTACACCAAATTACCTGTATTAAAAGACTTGCCACAAAATACGTATGATTACTTACACATTACTACTAATAATACGATTGAAGGAACTGCTTATAGTAGTTTGCCTAAGACTGGAAAAACTCCATTAGTAGCTGACTTATCGTCTAACTTTTTAGCTCAAAATTATGATTTTTCTAAATTTGATTTGATGATGGTTGGAGCTCAAAAAAATGTTGGAATCGCTGGCTTAACTATTGTCGTAGTCAAAGATGATTTGATTGGCAAAGCTAAAAATCTTCCTAGTATGATTGATTATGAACTATTTGCTAAAAAGAATTCGATGTTCAATACGCCACCTGTTTTTGCCATTTACGTGGCTGGATTAGTTTTAAAATGGATAAAACAACAAGGTGGAGTTGCAGAAATGGATCGTCGCAATCGTAAAAAATCTGATTTATTGTACGATTTTTTGGACGATTCTAAATTATTTACAGCACCAGTTATAAAAAAGGACCGCTCTTTGACAAATGTACCTTTTGTAACGGGAAATAAGGCATTGGATCAAGAGTTGATCCAACAAGCTGGTGAAGTCGGTTTATTGAATATCAAGGGCCATCGTTCAGTCGGTGGAATGCGCGCTAGTTTGTACAATGCGATGCCCTTTAGTGGCGTTGAAAAACTAGTTGACTTCTTAAATAAATTTGAAAAAGAATACTGGGGGAAACACTGATGTATGATGTAAAAACTTTTAATGCAATTGCCCAAAGTGGCTTGGATACTTTTAGAAATGATTTCGAAATTAATAAGACCGATGATCCGGATGCCTATTTGATTAGATCAGTGAACTTGTTGGAAGCTGATTTTCCGCAGAGTTTAAAGACTATCGTCAGAGCTGGCGCTGGTGTCAATAATATTCCGTTAGACCGCGTAACTGAAAAAGGAATTGCCGTCTTTAACACTCCCGGTAGCAATGCTAATGCCGTTAAGGAATTGATAGTTGCCTTAATGATTGCTACAAAAAGAAACCTCTTTGCAGCTCATCGATATTCAGATGAACATACAGAGGCTGATGTTTCCCAACGAACTGAAAAAGATAAGACTAAATTCAATGGCACAGAGTTAGCCGGTAAAAAGATTGCAGTGATTGGCCTAGGACATGTCGGTTCCTTAGTTGCTAATGCTGCGTTAGGATTAGGGATGAAAGTAATTGGTTATGATCCTTATTTATCAGCCAATGCTGCTTGGAGAATCAACAATAAAGTCAAACGAGTTGATACGATTAAAAAAGCGGTGAAAAATGCAGATTTTGTTACTATCCACGTGCCTAAGAATGAAGAGACAATTGGTTTGGTTAGTACTCCAGAAATCAATGAAATGAAAGATGGCGTAGTTCTGTTCAACTATTCAAGAATTGGAATCGTCAATAATAAGGCTGCTGTTAAAGCCATTCGTAATCAAAAAATCAATCATTATTGTACTGATTTTGGTGAACCCATTATCGCTGATAATCCACAAATTACGATTACACCACACATTGGAGGTTCAACTTTAGAAGCTGAATCAAATGGGGCTATTCAAGGAGCAAATACTGTTATGGATTATTTGCAAAATGGTGATACGACTAATTGTGTTAATTTACCAAACATGCAAGTGGCATTTGAAACGGCCTTTCGAATTACGGTAATTCACCAAAATGTTCCTAACATGGTAGGGCAAATTAGTACTCAATTAGCTGATCGTCAAATCAATATTGAAAATATGGCTAATGCAGCTAAGGATAAAGTGGCTTACACAATCGTTGACGTTAATGATTTAAATCAAGACGATGCTGAAGGGTTGATTCATCATTTGAATTCTATTCCCGAAGTTTATCGTGTTCGTTTGATCAAACATCAATAAAAAAACCACTCAATTAAATGAGTGGCTTAGAATATTTGTGAACGATATAATCCAACGACTTTTCCTAAAATCTCAACATTGTCTAAGATGATAGGGTCCATTGTATCGTTTTCTGGTTGTAGGCGGTAATGTCCATTTTCTTGATAAAATCTCTTGCAAGTAGCTTCGATATCTTCAGTCATCGCAATAATAATTTCACCGTTGTTAGCAAAATTTTGTTCGTGAACGATAACGTGGTCGCCATCGTAAATTCCAGCGTTGATCATACTTTCACCATGAATTTCTAGCATGAATAGTTCACCAGACTCACGATTTAAATCGGGTGGGAGTGGGAAGTAACCATCAGGATTTCTTTCAGCAGTAATTGGTTGACCAGCCGCAACAGTACCTAAGATAGGAATTTGTTTTGACTTGATTCCAATCGAGCTGAGTCCAATGGTCGTTAACTCGATGGCACGTGGTTTAGTAGGATCACGTTGGATGTAGCCTTTCTTTTCAAGACGAGATAGATGACCGTGGACCGTTGATGTTGAAGATAAATCTACAGCTTCGCAGATCTCTCTAACAGTAGGCGGATATCCATGTTCGTCTAAGTAATCATAAATGCATTGTAAAATTTGTGACTGTTTAGAGCCTTCAGCTTTTGACATTAGAACACCTCATTGTTAATATCTTAAATAGATTGTATCAAAATTTGAATACAAGTTCAAACAAGTGTTCGATTGTATTAGGGAGATTTGAGAAAATGAACGAACAAGACGAATTACTTAAGAAAATCAACGAGTTAGCGCACAAAGCAAAAGCTGGCACGATTACTAAAGAAGAAGAAGATCAACAAGCAGAACTTAGAAAAGAGTACTTGAAGAACTTCCGTGCTAGTTTTAAATCACAAATTGAAATGTTGCGTGTCTTTGATAAGCAAGGAAATGAAGTTACCCCTGAAAAAGTCAGAGAAATTCAACGCAAAAAGGGATTACGTGACGATTAGACTTTCATTTATTGAATTTTTTTTGTAATATTAATAAGTATATGGAAAGGGTGAAACATAAATGGGAACAACAATAGTCGTTGGTATTTTAGCTTTGTTGGTTGGCCTAGTTGGTGGTTTCTTTGCAGCTAGATGGTATATGAAGAAATATTTCCAAGACAATCCACCAATCAGTGCTGATATGATTAAGCAAATGATGGCTCAAATGGGACAAAAGCCTTCACAAAAGAAACTTAATCAATTAATGAATACTATGAAGAATTCACAAAAGAACAACAAATAGTTAAAGCAAAATAAGCGATATGCATATTTTTATATGTGTATCGCTTATTTTTTTATGTTTAAAATTAACCAATCACTAAATTACGAACTAAATATATTTATATAATTATAATCGATAAAATGTAAACGATAAACACGAATAATAATCAAAAAATAATGCATAAAATACGCTTTTAGCGTTGAAAGTAAATGAAAATCCTGATAAACTTTGGATACCAAAGCAAGAAAGGTGGAAATTTTTAATGTCTGATGTAGCGATAGTTATGGGTTCCATTTCTGATTTAAAAGTTATGCAAGCAACAATTGACGTCTTGCAAGAGCTTGGAGTCAGTTATGAAGCCAAAGTGATTTCAGCGCACCGTACGCCTCAAGAAATGCTCGATTTTGCGAGAGGTGCTAAGGATACTTTCAAAGTGATCATTGCCGGAGCAGGGGGAGCTGCTCATTTACCTGGCATGATCGCATCATCAACAATTTTACCGGTGATTGGGGTACCGGTTCCATCGAGATATCTTAAAGGGATGGACTCATTGCTTTCAATAGTACAAATGCCAGCAGGAGTTCCAGTTGCAACTGTTTCCATTGGTGAAGCTGGGGCAAAGAATGCGGCAATTTTAGCCACTAAGATTTGCGCACTACAAAATGAAAATTATCAAGAATCATTAAGGAAATATGTTCAAGCGATGCACGACAAATCGCTAGAAAGTGGGAAAGACCTTGGATAAGACAATTTTACCTGGCTCAACAATTGGGATTATCGGCGGTGGTCAATTAGGTCAGATGATGTCCTTTTGTGCCAAAGAAATGGGTTATAAAGTGATTATTTTAGATCCACAAGAGAATTGTTCGGCCGCACAAGTGTCTGATGATCAAATCGTAGCTGAATATTCGGATGTTGATCAACTAGTTGAATTAGCTAAAAGATGCGATGTTTTAACTTATGAGTTTGAAAATGTCGATGCGGCGGCTATCAATGAAGTTAAGAAATACACTCAAGTGCCTCAAGGTACTAAGGCTTTGAAGGTTACTCAAAATAGAATTTCTGAAAAAGATTTCATCGATGCTAATGGTTTTTCAACCGTTCCGCACGTTGTGATTGAAAATATTTTTGAGTATCACCGTGGCGTAGAAAAATTAGGTGCTCCAGTAATTTTGAAGACGATTCGTGGCGGCTATGATGGGAAAGGTCAAATTTTGATCACAGATCCCGAAGATGTTTGCTTTGCTGATATTGAACATTTATTGATGCAAGGACCTTGCATGTTGGAAAAGAAAATCGACTTGGAAAAAGAAGTTTCGGTTGTCGTTTCTGCTAACAGTAAGGGCGAAAAGTCAATTTTTCCAATTATTGAAAATGTCCATCGTCACAATATTTTACATTTGAGTACTTGTCCAGCTCAGATCAGTGAAAAGAGTGCTCGGCACATTTACAACGTTGCTGAAACTTTAGCTGAAAAACTCGAGTTGGTCGGTACGATGTGTATCGAATTCTTTATTTCTGATAAAGATGAAGTTTTTGTTAATGAGATTGCTCCAAGACCTCATAATTCGGGCCATTTGACGATTGAAGCATGCAACATTTCTCAATTCGATGCTCATATCCGAGGAGTTTGCAACCTAGCAATGCCTAAAGTTGAACTTCTCAAACCAGCTGCTATGGTCAACCTTTTGGGTCAACATTTAGAACCCGCTAAAAGGGAATTAGCTCAACATCCAGAATGGCATTTCCACGACTATGGAAAGGATGCCGTTAAAGAAAATCGCAAGATGGGTCACATCACAATTTTGAGTGATGATCTTGAAAAAACTAAACAAGCTATCGAAAATAATTCAATTTGGGACGTGTAAAAATGACAAATGAAAAGTTACTTTACGAAGGAAAAGCTAAGAACGTGTATCAAGCTGAAAATGAAGATGAAGTTTTGATGGTTTATAAAGATCAGGCAACAGCTTTCAATGGTAAGAAAAAAGAAATCCTACCCGGTAAAGGTGTTTTAAACTGTCAGATCTCCATGTTAGTTTTTGATTATTTAATCAAGAATGGCATTAAAACTCATTTAGTAAAAAATCTTTCCGATCATGAACAATTAGTTAAAAAAACTAATGTCTTTCCTTTAGAAGTAGTTTTAAGAAATATCACTTCCGGTTCTTTAGTAAGAAAATTCCAAATTGAAGAAGGTCAAAAATTATCGACTCCAATTATCGAATTTTATTATAAGAGCGATGCATTAGACGATCCCTTTATCAACGAATCACAAATTCATGCCTTAGGAATTGCTGATAATGCAGAAATCGAAGTTATCAAAGAACAAGCTTTAAAGATCAATCAATTATTGATTCCTTTCTTTGCCAAAGCTGACTTTGATTTAGTTGACTTCAAACTTGAGTTTGGTAAATACAATGGTCAAATCATTTTAGTAGATGAATTTTCACCTGATAATTGCCGTCTATGGGATAAAACTAGTCACCATTCGATGGACAAAGATGTCTTTCGTAAGCACGAAGGCGATTTAGTTGAAACATACCACGACGTCTTGCAACGACTACAAGATAAATAGGAGAGAAACCATGAAATTAGTTAAAGTTTACGTTACTTTGAAGGATTCCGTTTTAGATGCACAAGGAGAAGCCATCAAGTCTGCTATCAATACGATGGGCTATGACAAAATATCCGATGTTCATATGGGCAAGTACTTTGAATTGAAATTTGCCAATGATTATCAAGAATTAGAAAACGATGTCGATAAAATTTGTGATGACCTTTTAGCAAATCCTAATATTGAAACTTATCGTTATGAAATTACGGAGGCTGAGTAAATGAAATTTGCAGTGGTAAATTTTCCGGGCTCCAACTGTGATATGGATCTCTTTTATGCGATTCGTGATGGCATCAAACAAGCAGTTGAACTAGTCGATTATCGAGCTACCTCTTTGGATGGTTTTGATGGCGTGTTAATTCCCGGTGGTTTTTCATACGGTGACTATTTGCGTAGTGGAGCAATTGCTGTACACGCACCAATCGTTAAAGAAATTATTCGTTTTGCTAATGAAGGCAAAATCGTTTTGGGAATCTGCAACGGTTTTCAAATTTTAACTGAGTTAGGTTTGTTGCCTGGTGCTTTGATTCAAAATGAAAAGAGTCGTTTTATTTGTGAGACTGTCGACCTTGAAGTTGAGAACAATCAGACTATTTTCACAAGTCGCTATCAACCAAAAGAAATAATCAAAGTTCCAATTGCCCATGGTGAGGGACGTTATTACTGTGACGAAGCAACTTTGCAGGAATTAAAAGAGAATCATCAAATCATTTTCAAGTATAAAGAAAATATCAATGGCAGTGTGGACCAAATTGCTGGTATTGCCAACAAAGAAAAGAATGTATTGGGAATGATGCCTCATCCGGAAAGAGCAATTGAAGAAATTCTTGGTTCTGATGACGGTCTAAAATTGTTCCAATCGTTAATCAATCCAGAAGTAAAGGTGAATGACTAATGACTGAACCTACTGCAAAACAAATTAAAGATGAAAAGATTTATCAACAATGGGGACTAACTGATGAAGAATATAACTTGATCAGTGAAAAGATTTTACATCGTCTACCAAACTACACAGAAGCGGGACTTTATTCCGTAATGTGGAGTGAACATTGTTCTTATAAAAATTCCAAAAAAGTTCTTCGCAAGATGCCTAATCACAGTGATCGCGTTTTAGCAGGTCCAGGTGAAGATGCAGGTATTTTAGATATTGGTGATAATCAAGCTGTCGTTTTCAAAGCTGAAAGTCACAACCATCCATCAGCCGTTGAACCTTATCAAGGGGCTGCAACTGGTGTTGGGGGAATCATTAGAGATATTTTCTCAATGGGTGCTCAACCAATTGCTTTGATGAATAGTTTGAAATTTGGACCATTAAAAGATGGTAAAACTAAGCATTTGGTTAACGAAGTAGTTGCAGGTATTGGTGGTTACGGAAACTGTATCGGTTTACCAACTATTGGGGGAGAAGTTTCTTTTGAAGATTGTTATGAACACAATCCATTAGTTAATGCAATGTGTATCGGTTTGTTGAACAGCACTGATTTCAAGCATGGTACTGCAAGTGGCGATAAGAACTTGATTGTTTATGTTGGTGCGAAGACTGGTCGTGATGGGATTCATGGGGCTACTTTTGCTTCAGATGAATTTACCGACACAAAGAACAAACAACGTTCAGCTGTGCAAGTAGGTAATCCATTCATTGAAAAATTATTGATGGATGCTTGTGTTGAAATTATCGAACAACATTCTAATTGGATCTTAGGAATTCAAGATATGGGTGCAGCTGGATTGGTTTCTTCAACTGCTGAAATGGCTTCTAAAGCAGGATCTGGTTTGAAATTGAATCTAGATCGTGTGCCACAACGAGAAACTGGCATGACAGCTTATGAAATGATGCTATCAGAATCTCAAGAACGAATGGTCTTATGTGTAAAACCAGAATTTATCGACGATGTATTGATGTTCTTTAGACATTTTGAATTGGATGCAGTTGTCATTGGTGAAGTTACTAATGACAAACAATATCGTATTTACCATCACAATGAACTAGTAACCGATATTCCTGTCGACAGTTTGACTGAAGATGTTCCGGAATATGATCGAGTTGAAAAACAGCCACAAAGAATGATTGATGATAAAGACTTCCACTTTGAACCAAAGATTTCCTCATTGAAAGAAACTTGGTTGGACATGTTACGACGCCCTAATATTGCTAGTAAAAAATATTTCTATCAAACTTATGATTCTCAAGTTAAAGCCAATACTTTGGTTCGCCCCGGTAGTGATGCTGGCGTGGTTAGAATTCGAGGAACAAAAAAAGCCATCGCAGTAACTAACGATAGCAATTCAAAATATGTTTATTTAAATCCTTTTGTTGGTGGACAAATTGCTGTTATGGAAGCAGCAAGAAATATCGTTGCCAGTGGTGGTCTACCAATCGGTATTACTGACTGTTTAAATTACGGCAATCCCGAAGATCCAGAAGCCTTTTATGAATTAGACAAGAGTGTCGAAGGAATTGCCAGTGCTTGTGAAATTATTGATACACCAGTTATCTCTGGTAATGTTTCACTTTATAACGAATATAACGAAGTGGCCATTTATCCTAGCCCAATGGTAGGGATGGTCGGCTTGATCGATGATATCAAAAAAGTTACTACGAGTGATTTCAAACACAGTCAGGATCTGATTTATGTATTAGGTCAGACGAAAGACGACTTCAATGGTTCAGAAATCCAAATGGCACAAATGAAACAATTAAAAGGTGATTTAAGACCATTAGATCTAAATAAAGAAAAATTGCATCAAGATTTGATCAGACAAGCCATCAATCAAGGTTTAGTGAAGAGTTGTCATGATCTTTCAGAAGGTGGTTTAGCAGTTGCCTTGTCAGAATCGGCCTTTCAAAATGACCTCGGGTTTGAAGTTGAAACTAAATTAACTTCTCAACAAATGTTCTCAGAAACTCAATCACGATTCTTAGTAACAGTGGCACCAAAGGATCAAATGGCCTTTGAAAACCTTGTACAAAGAGATTTCGAATTATTAGGTTTTGTTAGTTCCCAAAATATTTTCAAAATTACTACAGCCGATGAAACAGTTCAAATCGATGGACAAACAGCTAAGAGTAATTGGAAAGAGGCGATTGCGTGCTTAATGAAGTAAAGAGTTTGAATGAAGAATGTGGTGTATTTGGTGTCTGGGGCGCTGAAAATGCTAATTACCTAACTTATTTAGGATTGCACAGTCTTCAACATCGTGGCCAAGAAGGTGCCGGAATCGTTGCCAATGACGGTAAAAGATTACGAACTTACCGTAATTTAGGATTGTTAACACAAGTTTTCTCTAAACCGGAATTTCTCAATAGTTTAGTTGGAAATTCAGCAATTGGTCACGTTCGTTATTCGACTGCTGGTGAGAACAAAATCGAAAACGTTCAGCCACTATTGTTTGACTTTACAGACAGTCAACTCGCCTTGGCGCATAACGGTAACTTGACTAATGCCATCACACTCAAAAAAGAATTAGAAGAAAAAGGTCATATTTTCAAATCTAGTTCTGATTCAGAAGTTTTGGTACATCTGATTAAGGTCTCTAATGCACCAACTTTACATGAAAAAATTATTGAAGCACTTAACAAGATTCAAGGTGGATTTGCCTATCTATTGTTGACAAAAGACTCTTTAATTGTAGCTCTTGATTCACACGGATTTAGACCCTTATCAATTGGTAAATTGCCTAACGGAGGTTTCGTAGTAGCCAGTGAGACTTGTGCTTTGGATGCTGTCGGAGCAACTTTAGTCCGTGATGTTAAACCAGGAGAATTGATCACTATCTCAGATTCTGGTATGGAAATTGATCAGTGGACTAAAAAGACTCAATTAGCTATTTGTTCAATGGAATTCATCTATTTTGCTCGACCAGACTCAGATATTTTAGGAATCAACGTTCATTCAGCTAGAAAACGTATGGGTGCTAATCTTGCCAAAGAAGCTCCAGCTGACGGAGATATTGTCGTAGGTGTTCCTAACTCTTCTTTGTCAGCAGCTAGTGGTTATGCTGAAGAGATTGGCTTGCCTTACGAAATGGGCTTGATCAAGAACCAATATATGGGTCGAGAGTTTATCCAACCAACTAAAGAATTGCGTGAAAAGAGCGTTCGTCAAAAGTTGGCCGCTGTTAAAGGTGTTGTTCGTGGCAAACGAGTAATTTTGGTCGATGATTCAATCGTCCGGGGAACTACTTGTGCTTATATCGTGCAATTATTACGTGATGCAGGGGCAACAGAAGTTCATCTAAGAATCGCTTCACCACGTTTCATGCACCCATGTTTTTATGGTATCGATATTCAAGAAAAGAGCGAATTGATTGCTGCTCACAAGTCGATCCCTGAAATGAATCAAATGTTTGGGTCTGATTCATTGAAGTTTCTCAGTGAAGATGGCTTGATCAAAGCAATTGGTTTAAATACGGATGCACCATATTCTGGTTTGGATATGTCATATTTCAATGGCGATTATCCAACGTATCTCTACGACTACGAGTCCAAAAAATGAGGAGGCATCAAGATGTCCAATCCCTATCAAGATGCGGGTGTTGATATTCAATCAGGCTATAAGATTTCTAAATTTGTTAAACAAAACACTCACAATAAAAATATCGGCAATTTTGGTGGCGTTTATGAGATTCCCGAAGGCTACAAACATCCAGTTCTAGTTTCTAGCGATGATGGTGTTGGGACAAAACTGTTACTGACGAATGAAGCCAAGAAGTGGGATACGATTGGTATTGATTTGGTAGCAATGTGTGTCAACGATATTTTGTCACAGGGAGCTATTCCTCAATACTTTTTAGACTATATTTCAACTGGCAAAATCGATCAAAAAGTCGAAGAAATCCTTAAAGGTGTAATTGCTGGGTGTAATCAAGCAAATGCCGCTTTAATCGGTGGCGAAACAGCAGAAATGCCCGGTGTTTATAGCGAAAAAGATTACGATTTAGCAGGTTTTTCAGTTGGTATTTGTGAAAAAGACGACTTATTGCAAAAGGAAAATCTACAAAGTGGTGATGTCTTGATTGGTATTACTTCTAGTGGAATCCATTCCAATGGTTATTCACTCGTTCGAAAGATTTTCTTCCAAGATAACGACTTTTCTATCAATGACGTGTTGCCAGAAGCATCTGGAAAAACTTTAGGCGAATTGTTATTAACACCAACGAAGATTTATGTTGAAGATGTTGTTCCATTGTTAGAGGAACGTTTGATCAAAGGCATCAGTCATATCACTGGTGGGGGATTTCTTGAAAATATTCCTCGGATGTTACCCGACGATTTAGCAGCGTCAATCAATGTTGACGTTTGGCCCAAGCTACCTATTTTTGATATTTTGCAAAAATATGGACAGTTGGAACTATGTGATATGTATAACATTTTCAATATGGGTATCGGGATGGTCATAGCTGTCGATCCTGCTAGAGAAATCGAAGTTTTGGAATTATTGAATGAAAATAAAACTAATGCTTATACAATTGGTGAACTAGTACCAAGAGAATCTCAAAGTCTGATTTTGAAAGGAGATAAGCTATGAGAGTAGCCATCTTTGCTTCCGGCAGCGGCAGTAATTTCGAAGCCATTGCCAAATCGGATGAGTTAAGGAATTTAGGTTTAGAAATTGAAGTTTTAGTTTGTGATCAACCAAAAGCTCATGTTTTAAAGCGAGCTGAAAAGTATCAGATCCCCGTGTTCGTTAATCAATTAGCTGATTATCCTGATCGCAGTACTTATGAACAAGCAATCATTGATAAGTTAAAACCGTTGAAGATCGAATATATTTTATTAGCAGGCTATATGAAGGTTGTGACACCAACTTTATTAGCAGCTTATCCTAATCGCATTATCAATATTCATCCATCACTATTACCGAAGTTCTCAGGCCTTGAAGCAATTGAAAGAGCCTTTAAAGCAGGGGATGAAGTAACTGGTGTAACGATTCATTATATTGATGAAGGGGTCGATACAGGACCAATTATCAAGCAATGTAAAGTTGTTCGTTTAAGAAATGATACTGAAGCTAGTTTGGAAGCAAGAATTCATCAAACCGAGCATCAGATGTATCGCCAAGTAATTCTTGATTTATTAAATAAAAATAATGAGGTGGCCAAATAATGAAGAGAGCTTTAATCAGTGTTTCAGATAAAACAGGTGTTGTTGAATTTGCTAAAGGTTTAATCGCTAATGATTTTGAAATTATTTCTACTGGTGGTACATACAAGAAACTCCAAGAAGCAGGCGTTAAAGTAACTGAAATTGATGAGGTAACTAAATTTCCAGAAATTCTCGATGGTCGTGTAAAAACTTTGCATCCAGTCGTTCATGCCGGATTACTAGCTAAACGTGATAATCCTGAGCATATGAAGACACTTGAAAAGCTCAATATTAATACAATTGATTTAGTTTGTGTCAATCTTTATCCATTTAAAGAAACTATTTCAAAAGAAGATGTTACTCCAGCACAAGCTATTGAACAGATCGATATCGGTGGTCCTTCAATGATTCGTTCTGCATCTAAGAACTTTAAGAGTGTTTATGTAGTTATTGATAATAAGGATTATGAGACTGTCCTTGAAAGTATTAAATCAGATGAAGATGATACTGTTTTACGTCGTCGTTTAGCTGCTAAAGCTTTCCGCCATACAGCCCAATACGACAGCATTATTGCTCATTATTTGACAGATTTGAATGGGGATGAATTCCCAGACGTTGAAGTTTTAGGATACGATTATCACCAAGAATTAAGATATGGTGAAAATTCTCATCAAAAAGCTGCCTTTTATCAAAGTGCTATGCCAAGTGAATATTCAATCGCTTCTGCAAAACAACTTCATGGTAAGGAATTATCATTCAACAACATCAAGGATGCTGATGCTGCTTTAAGAATTGTAGCTGATTTTGATCAACCTTGTGTAGCCGCTTTGAAGCATATGAATCCTTGTGGTGTTGGAGTTGATGATGAATCAATTTACAAGGCATGGAGAAAAGCTTATACAGCTGATACGATGTCAATTTTTGGTGGTATTGTAGCAGTCAATCGCGAAGTTACTAAAGAAATTGCTGAAGAAATGCACAAGATTTTCTTGGAAATTGTAATTGCTCCTAGCTTTACACCTGAAGCCCTAGAAATTCTAGAAGCTAAGAAAAATATCCGTCTTTTGACACTTGATTTCTCTAAATCTAAATCTGCTGACAAATATGATTACGTATCTGTCATGGGTGGATTACTAGTTCAAGAACGTGATAGTACTGTTGATCAAATGGACGAATTTAAAGTTGTTACTAAAAAAGCTCCAACTGATGAAGAAATGAAGGCTCTATTATTCGGTCAACAAATTGTTAAGCACGTTAAGAGTAATGCTATCGTTATTTCAACAACTGACAAGACACTCGGTATTGGTGCTGGTCAAATGAATCGTATCGGTTCAGTTAAAATTGCGATTGAACAAGAGGAACAAGCTGATGCCCATGCACCTTTAGTTATGGCTTCTGATGCTTTCTTCCCAATGGACGACTGTGTTCAATATGC
Source organism: Companilactobacillus pabuli (assembly GCF_014058425.1). Classification (NCBI taxonomy): domain Bacteria; kingdom Bacillati; phylum Bacillota; class Bacilli; order Lactobacillales; family Lactobacillaceae; genus Companilactobacillus; species Companilactobacillus pabuli. Next base: position 1,334,613 of record NZ_CP049366.1, on the reverse strand, counting down.
TGCCGAACATAATATCACAGCTATCGTTCAACCAGGTGGTTCTATCAAGGATCAAGATTCAATTGACATGGCAAACGAACACGGCATTGCAATGGTCTTCACAGGTAGAAGACACTTCAAACACTAGAGAGGTTTTTTAATGAAAATACTTGTTGTTGGTTCTGGTGCCAGAGAAGACGCTATTTGTAAGGCATTATTGAAAAATGATAGTAATACAGTTTTCTGTGCGCCTGGAAATGATGGAATGAAATTATCAGGTATCAAAACAATTTCAATCAATGAAGATGAATTTGATCACTTAACTAACTTTGTTCAAACCAATGATATCGACTATACGATCGTTGGTCCGGAAGAGCCTTTGGTAAATGGAATTGTTGATTTCTTTAAGGAACGTAAATTAAAGATTTTCGGTCCTAATAAATTAGCTGCTCAGGTAGAAGGTTCAAAAACTTTCACTAAAAAAGTAATGGCTGATGCCAATATTCCCACAGCCAATTATCGTGAATTTACTAACTTGGAGAATGCGATTGAGTATTTAACCGTTGAATCAAGTTTTCCAACAGTTATCAAAGCTGACGGTTTAGCTGCGGGTAAGGGTGTCTATATTGTTCAAAATTTGGACGATGCTTTGGAAGTAGTCAGTGAACTATTGGACGGGCATAAATTCAATACTAAACGAGTGGTGATTGAAGAATACCTTGAAGGTGAAGAGTTCTCACTGATGGCATTTGTCGACCACAAGCGCTTTTATCCAATGCCTTTGGCCCAAGACTATAAGAAAATCTTTGAAGATGACAAAGGTCCTAATACCGGCGGTATGGGTGCTGTTTGTCCAGTAAGCAATATTTCTGAAGACATCAGACAAATGGCAATTGATCAAGTTTTGAAGCCTTTTGTCCACCAATTGTATCAAGAAGGTATTAAGTATACGGGTATTTTATATGCTGGCTTAATCTTGACCAAAGATGGGATCAAGGTAATTGAATTCAATGCTCGCTTTGGTGATCCAGAAACAGAAGTAGTCTTGCCACGTTTGAAATCTGATTTGTCTGATATTTTTGTAAAGATTTTGAATCATAAGAAGATTACTGAGATTAATTGGGAAACCAAAGGTCTTAATCTAGGTGTTTTTGCAGTCAGCCAAGGTTATCCACAAAAGCCAATTTTTGGCAGTCTAGGTAAAGTTGATGATTTCAAGAATTGCCCTTTGACGATCAATTTTGCGGCTGTTCGTAAACAGGATGATGAATTGATTAGTAATGGTGGGCGCTTGTACTTAATGCAAACACAAGCTGATTCCTTGAGCCATGCTCAAGCTGACGTTTATCAACATTTGCAACGAATGAATCAAGAGAATATTTTTTATCGCCGTGATATAGGTAAAAACTCCATATAGAAGAAAAAGACGACAATTCAATTTGAAATGTCGTCTTTTTTATTTATATAATTATTTATGTTTCTTTTTTGGTGGGATATATTCAAAACTAGGATCGATTTCGTTATCGATTTTGTCCCAAGCCTTTTCCATATCTTCATTAACTTGCTTAGTTTGCTTTTCATCTAATTTAGCTTTGAAGTCAAAGTCGATTTCGGGACCAACTCCAATGGTGATTCGTTGATGTTTCAATAATCCACCGAATGTTAACGGTCCTTGATAAACAAATGGTACTAATGGAGCTTTGGATAACTTAGCTATCAAAGATGCACCACCCTTTAAGTCTTCTGAGTAACGAGTTCCAGAAGGAAACATTATCAAAACTTTACCTTCTTTTTTCAAAGCTTTGACAGGTTTTTTGATAACTGAGGGACCGGGATGTTCTCGATCAACTGGAAAAGCGTGGGCATGGACTAGGATGAATCTTAAAATAGGATTCTTGAAGAGCTCTTTTTTTGCCATAAAAGTTGCATCGCGTGGTGAAATTACCAAAGCAAAAAAGATTGGTTCCCACCAAGTTCGATGCGGTGCTACTAGAATATAGGGCTTATCAGGCAAATTTTCCTTGCCAACTACGTGATAACGCCCGTTTAAGAGGAAGACTAATCCTCTCACTAAAACACGAATTACTTTATAAAACATAAAAATATCATTCTCCCAAAAATAATTTTCACTTATTTAAAATACCATAAAGCAGGTGTAACATGTCGATTAATTCTCAAGATACGATTGCAAATAGTGGTGTCAAAATCAATCAAGATAAAGAACTCTACTCATTCAATCTTGATACTATTTTACTCTATAATTTTGCAAATCCCGCAAAAAAAGGCAAAGTTGTTGATTTATGTGCAGGAAATGGGGCAATCGGTTTGTCTCTAACTAGTAAGACTTCTGCCAAAATTTATTTAGTCGAAATTCAAAAAAAATTATCAGATTTGGCTCAGCAAAGTATTATTGACAACCATTTATCCAAGCAAGTAACTTTAATCAATGATGATTTAAAAAATGTTCAGCAATACATTGCCCATGATACCGTCGATACGGTTGTCTGTAATCCACCATACTTTAAAGTGACGGATCAAACTGCAATTAAGGATAATTCCGTCTTGGCCATTGCACGCCACGAACTAAAAGCTAATTTAAAAGACATTTTGTCAGCCATTAAAGTTTTACTCAAAGAAAACTCTCACGCTTATTTAGTTTATCGTCCCCAACGTCTAAGCGACTTATTAGTGACGATGGCAGAAGAAAAGTTGCAAGCTAAACGCCTACGATTTGTAAGGACAACCGCTAATAAGGATGCTAATTTAGTATTGGTCGATGCGATTAAGACTGTTAAAACTGCATCCTTGAGAGTGGAACCAGATTTGGTTATTTATGACGAAAATCATCAATTAAGTAAAGAGGCTAATTTAATAATCAATGGAAAGTAAATACTACGTTTACATGTTATTGTGCAGTGACAAGACTTTTTACACTGGTACTAGTAACGATGTGAAAAAAAGAGTAAAAACGCATAATGCTGGAAAGGGCGCTAAGTACACGAAAGTAAGACGTCCAGTTAAACTCATGTATACTGAAGAATTAGCCGACAAATCAGCGGCTTTAAAACGGGAAATTGCCATAAAAAAGCTAACTCGTCTCCAAAAAGAACAGCTTTTAAAAAGCCATGGAATAAATTGGCAGGACTACTTGATTAAATAGTGGTCTTCATTTATAATATTAAACCGTATTGAATACACACACTTAACGATTTGGTTGATGGTGCGCAAGTCGCGTTTCAATTGAATAAGACTTAAGTGGAGGTAAAAACCAGGAGGAACTTTTTATGTCAGTTATTTCTATGAAACAACTTCTTGAAGCCGGTGTACATTTCGGTCACCAAACAAGAAGATGGAACCCTAAGATGAAGCCATTTATCTTTACACAAAGAAATGGTATTTACATCATTGATTTACAAAAAACAGTACGCATGATCGACGATGCATACAACTATATGAAGGCTGTTGCCGGTGATGATGGAATTTTCCTATTCGTTGGTACAAAGAAACAAGCCCAAGACGCTGTTGCTGAAGAAGCTACACGTGCCGGTCAATACTACGTTAACCACCGTTGGTTAGGTGGAACTTTGACTAACTGGAACACAATCCAAAAACGTATCAAGAGATTAAAGGACATCAAGGCAATGGCTGAAGATGGTACTTTTGATCGTCTACCTAAGAAAGAAGTTGCTTTACTACAAAAGCAACAAGCTAAGCTAGAAAGATTCCTTGGTGGTATCGAAGATATGCCAAGAATCCCAGATGTTATGTTCATTGTTGATCCTCACAAGGAAAACATTGCTGTTAACGAAGCTAAGAAACTTAACATTCCTATCGTAGCTATGGTTGATACAAACACAGATCCAGATCCTATCGATGTTATCATTCCTTCAAACGATGATGCTATCCGTGCCGTTAGATTAATCACATCTAAGATGGCTGATGCTATCGTTGAAGGTAAACAAGGTGAAGAAGCTGTTACAGATGCAGACTTTGCTAAGGATGACAACAACGACGAAAATTCTGATGCTGCTGATGCAAAATCTATCGAAGATTTAGCACAAGCTAAGAACACAAGCGAAGATAACAAATAATTAAAATAATAAACGTAAAATAGAGTCATCTGAGTAAGATGGCTTTATTTATACGACTGGAGGATTACTAATGGCTAAAATTACTGCTGCTCAAGTTAAAGAATTACGTGATAAGACAAGCGTTGGTATGATGGATGCTAAGAAGGCATTGGTTGCTGCTGACGGTAATATGCAAGAAGCTATCGACAAACTTCGTGAAAAGGGTATTGCTAAGGCTGCCAAGAAGAGTGGTAACGTTGCTGCTGAAGGTTTGACACATATCGAAATCTCAGGTAACAAAGCTGCTATCATCGAAGTTAACTCAGAAACTGACTTTGTTTCATCAAATGATAAGTTTATCAATTTAGTAAATAGTATTGGTAAAGCTATCGTTGAAAATGAACCAAAGACAATGGACGAAGCTTTGGAACTTAAGATGGGTGACCAAACAATCAACGAAGCTATCACTGGCTTAACAGCTGTTATCGGTGAAAAGATTTCATTGAGACGTTTCAAGGTTCTTGACAAAACTGACTCACAAGTATTCGGTTCATACCTACACAATGGTGGTTTGATCGGTGCTATTGTTACTCTTGAAGGTGCTGATGAAGATACTGCTAAGGACGTTGCTATGCACGTTGCAGCTATCAACCCTGAATTCATGGACCGTGATCAAGTTCCTGCAGATCGTCTAGAACATGAAAAAGCTATCTTCACTGAAGAAACAAAAGCTGAAGGTAAACCTGAAAAGATCATTCCTAGAATCGTTGAAGGCCGTCTAAACAAATTCTTGTCAGAAATTAGTTTGGCTGACCAAGAATTCGTTAAGGATTCAGATATGACAGTTCAACAATTTGTTGAATCAAAGAATGGTAAGTTAGTTTCATTCGTTCGTTACGAAGTTGGCGAAGGTATCGAAAAGAAACAAGAAGACTTTGCTGAAGAAGTAAAGAACCAAATGAAGTAATTTTTTAACAATTTCGAGAAAGGTCGCTTAATTCAATTTGAATTAAACGACCTTTTCTTTGTATAAAGGGTTGTATCCGAGCAAATTTTATTTAAAAATAGTGTTTAGATAAATTTAGTGTTTCTAATATGTTAAAATGTTTAATAGCAAAATTAAAGGAGAGTACTTATGCCTAATATCAAGTATAAAAGAATTATTTTAAAAGTTTCTGGTGAAGCTTTAGCTGGAGAAAAAGGATTTGGCATTAATCCCCCAGTTATTAAAAAAATCGCTGAACAAATCAAAAGTGTTCACGATTTAGGTGTTGAGGTTGCCATTGTTTGTGGCGGTGGAAACATCTGGCGTGGCGAAACTGGTGCTGAAATGGGTATGGATCGTGCTCAAGCAGATTACATGGGTATGATGGCTACAGTTATGAATGGTCTAGCATTACAAGATGGTTTGGAAAATATTGGTGTACCAACTCGTGTGCAAACTTCAATTGAAATGCGTCAAGTTGCAGAACCATATATCAGAAGAAGAGCCGTTAGACATCTAGAAAAGGGCCGTGTAGTTATCTTTGCCGGTGGAACTGGTAATCCATACTTCTCAACTGATACTACTTCAGTATTACGTGCTGCTGAAATCGAAGCCGATGTTATTTTGATGGCTAAGAATGATGTTGATGGAGTTTATTCAGCTGATCCTAAGAAGGATCCAAATGCTAAGAAGTATTCAGAATTGTCACAACTTGATATTATCAATAAGAATCTCGGTGTTATGGATACAACAGCTTCTTCATTGTCAATGGATAACAATATTCCATTGATCGTCTTCAACTTGAATAAACCTGAAAATATTAAGAAGGTTGTTCAAGGAGAAAATATTGGAACAATTATAAAGGGTGGTAATGATGACAAATAAAGCTATTACAAAAGCAAAAGAGAATATGTCTAAGTCAGTCGACGTTTTAAGTCGTGAACTAGCTAATATTCGTGCCGGTAAGGCTAATGCTTCAATTTTGAGTAACGTTAAAGTTATGTATTACGGTACAGAAGTACCATTGAATCAAGTTGCTTCTATCAACATTCCAGAAGCACGTGTTTTGATGATCACACCTTATGACAAATCATCACTAGATGACATCGAACATGCTATCAACTCATCAGATTTGGGACTAAACCCTGCTAATGATGGTAGTGTTATTCGTTTGGTTATTCCACAACTTACTGGTGAACGTAGACAAGAAATTGCCAAGCAAGTAGGTAAAGAAGCCGAAAGCGGACGTATTGCTGTTAGAAACGTTCGTCGTGAAGCTATGGATGATTTGAAGAAACAAGAAAAGGATAATGACATCACAGAAGACGAATTGCACACTTTGGAAAAAGATGTTCAAAAAGTTACTGATGATGCGATTGCCCAAATGGATAAATTAGCTGCAGATAAGGAAAAGGAAATTACTGAAGGCTAATTTATATGACAGAAGATATTAGGAAGAGATTAGATCCAGAGGCTTCGATTCCAAAGCATGTAGCAATTATTATGGATGGTAATGGTCGTTGGGCTAAGAGATTGGGCCAACCAAGAATTGCTGGGCATAAAGAAGGCATGAATAATGTCAAAACAATTGCAACTGCTGCCAGTCATTTAGGTGTTAAAGTCTTGAGCCTTTATGCCTTTTCAACTGAAAATTGGAGTCGTCCTAGCAAAGAGGTCAATTTTTTGATGCGCCTACCAGTTGACTTCTTTGGGACATTTATGCCCGATTTAATCAAAGAAAATATTAAAGTATTGGTAACCGGATTTACGGACCATTTGCCTGATAGAACGAGAAAAGTAGTTATGAAAGCAGTTGAGGATACGAAGGATAATACCGGTATGATCCTCAACTTTGCTTTTAATTATGGCGGTCGTGCTGAAATTGTCCATGCAGCAAAAGAGTTGGCAATTAAGGCTCAGGATGGTTCAATAAATCCAGAAGATATTGACGATGAATTGTTTTCTAGTCAATTATTAACTAGTCAATTGGGTGAATTAGCTGACCCAGACTTATTGATTAGAACTAGTGGCGAAGAGCGAATTTCTAATTTCATGTTATGGCAATTAGCCTATTCGGAAATGGTCTTTGATGAAACTCTTTGGCCTGATTATTCGGTTGATAATTTGATTGAGGATATTCAAGAATTCGATAGAAGAGATCGCCGTTTCGGTTCGGTCTAGTTAGTTTGGGGGAAAATTATGAAACAACGTGTAATTACTGCCGTTATTGCATTAGCAATTTTTATTCCCATATTGCTTGCAGGTGGAATTTGGCTAGAAGTTGCAGCAGCAGCACTAGCAGCAGTCGGTGTATTTGAAGTTTATATCATGCGCAAGAGAATCATCGTTTCGGTTGACTTTTTAGTGACGATTTTAGGAACGTTGGCTTTGGTAGTACCAAATGGTTTTTATAGTGGCTGGTTGCCAAAGAGTTTCTCACGTCTTGATTTGTTTTATATCTTTGCAATTATTTTGTTAGTCATTACAGTTTTGACTAAGAACAAATTTAATTTTGAAGATGCAGGTGTTTCAGTAGTTTCAATGCTTTATATTGGAACAGGATTCCATTATTTAGCAGCTGTCAGAAATTCACAACCAGGACTAGGTCTGTTGATGTATGCTTTGATCGTTGTTTGGTCAACTGATATTTTTGCTTATACATTTGGTAGAAAAATCGGTAAGCATAAATTATGGCCTGCTATCAGTCCTAATAAGACATGGGAAGGAACAATTGCCGGGATTATTATGGCTTTAGTTCTCTCTGGTGTTTATATGATTTTTGTCCCACAAGAATATTCCATCACTTCAATGTTGATGATTGCTTTTGTCTTGTCAATTATGGGACAAATGGGCGATTTGATTGAATCTGCCTATAAGAGATTTTACAAAGTTAAAGATTCAGGAAACATCCTGCCAGGTCATGGTGGAATCTTGGATCGTTTCGATAGTATGTTGATCGTACTACCATTGCTACACATTTTTGGTTTAGTCTAAATTAGCTCGTGGAGGTTAAAATGACCGCGATAATTACATTTATAATCGTTTTTGGAATTTTGGTAATTGTTCATGAATTTGGACACTATTACGCTGCAAAAAAATCAGGAATCTTAGTTCGTGAGTTTTCTGTTGGTATGGGACCGAAAATCGTCGCTTACCGCAAAAATCATACGACCTATACTTTGAGACTGCTACCTTTGGGTGGTTATGTCCGCATGGCTGGTGCACAAGAAGATGATTCTGAAATTCAACCAGGAACGATGGCATCGTTAGTAATTAATGATGACGATAAAGTAACAAAAATTATAACTTCAAGTAAGGTTTATGATGCAAACGCGGTTCCAGTTCAAATCTCTAAAGCTGATCTTGTTGATGATTTAGTAATTGAAGGATACGAAAATGGTGATGAAACTGTCACTAAGAAGTATTCGGTTGATCATGATGCAACGATTGTTGAAGAGGATGGTACGGAAGTGCAGATTGCACCTCGTGACGTTCAATTGCAATCAGTTTCTGTCTGGAAGCGAATGATCACGAACTTTGCTGGTCCATTTAACAATTTTGTTTTAGCAATCGTGGCTGCAATTATTGCTGCCTTTATGATGGGATCAGTTGGGAATGGTTCTAATCAATTGGGTAGCATTCAAAAAGATTCAGTAGCTCAAAAAGCTGGTCTAAAGGCCAACGATAAAATTTTAAGTATTAACGGGAAGACAACTGCTTCTTGGACTGATTTATCAGAGAATATTCAAAATAGTCCTGGTAAAAAATTAACGATGAAAGTTCAATCCGGTAAAAAGATTGAAACAATCAAAGTAACGCCTAAGACAGTTAAATCTTCAGGTCAAAGTTATGGCTTGATCGGTATCATGCAAAAGACCGATTCTTCTGCCATGGCTAAAATCAAATATGGTTTCATTTATAGCTGGAGCACTTCTTTAACAATTTTCCACGCTTTAGGAAAGATGGTTTCAGGTGGGTTTAGCATTAATCAATTATCTGGTCCGGTAGGAATTTATTCGATGACTTCTAAAGTCGCCTCAACTGGTTTGATCAACATTATTTTCTTCACATCGATGCTGTCAATGAACTTAGGAATTGTCAATTTGATTCCAATTCCAGCGTTAGATGGTGGAAAAATCTTGTTAAATATTGTTGAAGCAATTAGAAGAAAACCAATTCCAGAACAATATGAAAATGTGATTACCTTAATTGGGGTCGGAATCTTAGTTCTATTAATGATTGCCGTAACCTGGAATGATATCCAGCGCTTCTTTATAAAATAGGGGGATAAAAGAACTTGAAACAGTCAAAATTATATATTCCAACATTAAAGCAAACTCCTTCAGATGCTGAAGCAATCAGTCATCAGTTGATGTTGCGTGCCGGTTATATCAGACAAGTCTCTGCCGGTGTTTATGCTTACTTGCCATTAGCTTGGTCAGTAATTCAAAAGATCGAAGGACTTATCAGAAAACAAATGAAGGACATCGATGCTGCTGAAATGCGTATGCCAGCTATTTTGCCAGCCGATCTTTGGAAGGAAAGTGGTCGTTACGCAACTTATGGTGACAATCTTTTCAAATTCAAAGACCGTCATGATCGTGATTTCATTCTTGGACCTACACACGAAGAAACTTTCACAAGTATCGTCAAAGAAGGTTTGAATAGTTACAAGAAGTTGCCAATTGCTATGTATCAAATTCAAATGAAGTATCGTGATGAAGACCGTCCTCGTAACGGTTTGCTGCGTGGTCGCGAATTTATCATGCAAGATGCTTATTCATTTACTTCTAACAAAGAACAACTTGATGTTATCTTCAATCAAATGGAACAAGCTTACCGCAATATTTTTGACGCTTGTGGTTTGAACTATCGTGTCATTATTGGTGATGCCGGTGCCATGGGTGGTACTGATTCTAAAGAATTCTCTGCCATTGCTGATATTGGTGAAGATACAATTGCTTATTCAGATGATTCAGATTACTCAGCTAACCTAGAAATGGCTGCAAGTAAGATGGATGAAAATCCTGTTGAGGATAAGAAAGAAATGGAAGAAGTCGACACACCAAACGTTCATACGATTGATGCTTTGGCTCAACTTCTTAAAGTCGACGCTTCAAGAATCATGAAGGCTGTAGCTTATATTGCTGATGAAAAACCAGTTATGGTCATGATCCGTGGTGACTACGACGTCAATGATGTTAAGTTGAAAAATTATTTAGGTGCTGATTTCTTACGTGAAGCAACTAATGAAGAAGTAACTGACGTGTTTGGCAGTGTTCCTGGTTTCATTGGACCTAAGGGTATCAAAGAAGACGTTAAAGTCCTATACGATAGCTCATTAGTTGGTTTGACAAACTTTGTTGTTGGACCTAACAAAGAGAATCGTCACTTTATCAATGCTAACTTTGAAGATATCACTGACGAAATGCCAGAATTTAGAGACCTCCGTGTTATCAAAGAAGGCGAAACATCACCAGATGGTCACGGTAAGATTCAATTTACTCGTGGTATTGAAATTGGTCACATCTTCAAACTAGGTACTAAATTCTCTAAAGCATTAGGTGCAAACTTCCTAGATGAAAATGGTAAGTCAAATCCTATCATCATGGGTAGTTACGGTATCGGTGTTTCAAGATTATTGACAGCTATCGTTGAACAACACAGCGATGAAAATGGTATCGTTTGGCCTGTAAGTTTGGCACCATACCAAGTTCACGTTGTTCCTATCAAGTACAACAATGACGTTCAAGGCAAATTAAGTGACGAAATTGTTGAATTGTTAGAAAATGAAGGCTATGACGTCTTGCTTGATGATCGTAAAGAACGTCCTGGTGTTAAGTTTGCTGACTCCGATTTGATTGGTACACCAATCAGAATCACTGTTGGTAAAAAAGCAGCTGACGAAATTGTTGAACTAAAGCTTAGAAGTACTGGCGAAACAATCGAAGTAAGTAAAGATGAATTAGTAAATTCAGTAAAAATATTGCTTAAGAATCAGAAATAGATTTTTTTAGTTAAGTATGGTTAGTGTAGGATTCCATCCTCCATAGCAAAGAAAATTTGGCTGGAACGTAGCGTCCACAAAGCCGAGCGGACGACGGCATACAGCAGTAACCTAACTTAGGAAAAATCATAAAATGAGGCTTAGGCCTTTTTTTATTTTTTGAAGGGTAGAATATGGCAGATACAAAACAACTTTTTGAAATACTAGTTAAGCAAATCAAGTTAGATCAATTATTAGAATCTAATGATTCATTTGCCGATGGTAAATTGAATAAATTGGAAGTTCATAAGAATAGTAAGCGTTGGACTTTTTATTTTGAGTTCAAAGATGTTTTGCCATTTAATGAATTTCTAACCTTTGTCAAAGCGTTAAAGGCTAGTTTTCAAGGTATTGCGCAGGTAAATTTTGAAATAAAAACTACCCACGCACAATTAAAACAAAAAGATATTACTGATTATTGGAATTATGTCTTGAATGATTGCAGTGTCGAATCACCAATGGTTTTGGACAAAATCAGTCAAACACCACCACATATGGAAAATGGTCAAGTTTTTTTGGACGTTTCCAATAGTTTCATGGCTGATATTGTTGATGGAAAATTGGTCAATGGCTTGCAGTCAGAATATAGTAGTCTAGGATTTCCTGATTTTCGAATCAGAGCCAATATCGATGAATCGAAGAATCAGGAAAAAGAAGCTGCAATGAAAGCCATGAGTGTGGAAAAGAACAAACAATTCCAAGCTAAGGCTAAAGAAGTCAGCGAGAAAAAAGCTGCTAAACCAACCAATGTGTCAAAAGTTGGACGCAAGATTCCCGATGATCAAGAAATTACACAAATGGTTGATATCGTTGAAGAAGAAAGAAACAAAGTTGTCGAGGGCTATGTTTTTGATATTGATGTCAGAAAACTGAAGTCAGGCCGTTCATTATTGATCTTGAAAGTTACTGACTATACATCATCATTTAGTATCAAGAAATTCTCAAATGGTGAAGATGATGAAAACTTCTTTAATTCCTTAGACAAGGGTGCTTGGATCAGAGTTCGTGGAAGTGTCCAAGAGGATAACTTCTCACGTGAATTAGTTATCATGGCAAATGATATTAATGTTATCAAACACCAACCAAGACAAGATACTGCTGAAGATGGCAATAAGCGAATTGAACTGCACGCCCACACGAATATGAGTCAAATGGATGCTATTCCTAGTGCAACGGATCTAATCAAACGTGCTAGTGACTGGGGACAAACTGGAATCGCCATAACAGATCATCATGCCTTACAAGCATTCCCTGAAGCTTTTAATGCAGGTAAAAAGTTCGGTGTCAAAATTGCCTATGGTGTTGAAATTGATTTAGTTGATGAAGGCAATCCAATTGCTTATAATCTTCGTGATCAAAAATTAGCTGGTTCTGAGTATGTGATTTTTGATACCGAAACAACTGGTTTATCAGCTGTGTATGATTCCATCATTGAAATTGGTGCTACTAAGATGAAAAATGGCGAAGTGATTGATCGATTTGATAAATTTATCAATCCTGGTCATCCATTATCTGAAGTAACAACGAATTTGACTAGTATCACGACCGAGATGGTTGAAAATGAACCTGATGAAACTGTAGTTGTCGGTGAATTCATGGACTTTATCGGTGATGATATTTTAGTTGGTCACAATGTTACTTTTGATATGGGCTTCATGAATGCAGCTCTGACGAGAATGGGTCGAGATCGTTTATCAATGCCCGTTATTGATACTTTGGAAATGTCACGAACATTGCATTCAGAATATCGTAATCATAAGTTGGATTCGTTGGCTAAACGTTACAATATTGTTTTGGAACATCACCATAGAGCGGATTCCGATGCTGAAACAACGGGTTATTTGATGTACAAATTGTTTGAAGAATTGGAAGACAAATTTGGAACTGATAACGTTGAGCAGTTAAATGACCATATTGGTGGTGATGAAGCATACAAACAAGCTCGTCCAAGTCATGCTATCTTGTTGGCTAAGACTCAAGCTGGTTTGAAGAATATGTTTAAGATTGTTTCTTATTCAATGACGCAATATTATTATCGAACAGCTCGTGTACCGAGAAGATTATTGAATAAATATCGTGAGGGTATTATCGTCGGTTCTGCTTGTGAAAATGGTGAAGTCTTCACTAGCATGATGCAAAAGGGTTATGACGATACTAGAGAACTTGCTCAATATTATGATTATCTGGAAGTTATGCCAAAGACTCTGTATCAACATTTGATTGATATTAAAATTATTAAAGACGAAGCAGCTCTTGAAGAAATTTTGAAGAATATTGTTAAATTGGGTAAAGAACTCAATAAACCTGTTGTTGCAACAGGAGATGTTCATTACTTAGATCCACACGATAAAGTTTACCGAGATATCGTGATCAAGGCTGTTAAGAGTAATGCTTTGGCTCGTCGACCAGAGTTGCCTGATGTGCAATTTAGAACTACTAATGAGATGTTTGATGAATTTAGTTATATGGACTCACAAACTCAACAAGAAATTATCGTTGATAATCCTAAGAAGATTATGGACTCAATTGATGAAATATCACCGGTCAAAGACAAACTTTATACGCCTAAGATGGATGGGGCTGAAGATGAAATCCGTAATTTGACCTTAAACAAGGCTCACGAATTGTACGGAGATCCTTTACCAGAAATCGTTCAGGAGCGAATGGACAAGGAATTAAAGAGTATCATCGGTAATGGATTCTCAGTTATTTACTTGATTTCACAACGTTTGGTTTATAAATCAAATAAAGATGGATATTTGGTAGGTTCTCGTGGTTCCGTTGGTTCAAGTTTCGTTGCGACAATGACGGGTATTACGGAAGTTAATCCTTTGCCTCCACATTATCGTTGTCCTAAATGTAAGTATTCCGAATTCTTTACTAAAGGTGAAGTTGGTTCTGGATACGATTTACCAGATAAGAAATGTCCTAAATGTGGAGCTGATCTTAAAAAAGATGGTCAAGATATTCCTTTCGAAACTTTCTTAGGTTTCAAGGGTGACAAGGTTCCGGATATTGATTTGAACTTCTCTGGTGATTATCAACCAGTAGCTCACAATTATACGAAAGTACTATTTGGTGAAGATCACGTATTTAGAGCCGGAACGATTGGTACGATTGCTGATCGAACTGCGTTTGGTTACGTAAAAAATTATGAGGAATTGACTGGTCAAAATCTTCGCAATGCTGAAGAAGAGCGCCTAGCTATGGGATCAACTGGTGTCAAAAGAACGACGGGTCAACATCCAGCTGGTATCATTGTTGTGCCAGACTACATGGATATTTTTGATTTCACGCCGATCCAATATCCAGCTGATGATCAAAATGCTGCTTGGAAGACAACTCACTTTGATTTCCATTCTATTCATGATAATATTTTGAAATTGGATATTCTGGGACATGATGATCCAACGATGATTCGTATGCTTCAAGATTTATCAGGCATTGATCCTAAGACTATTCCAGTCAAAGATCCTGGAGTTATGGAATTATTCAGTGGAACAAAATCTTTAGGTGTTACTCCTGAACAAATCTTCTCAAAGACTGGAACTTTGGGAGTGCCAGAATTTGGAACTCGTTTTGTTCGAGGAATGCTTGAAAAAACTCATCCAACGACTTTTGCTGAATTATTACAAATTTCTGGATTATCTCATGGGACTGATGTTTGGTTAGGTAATGCGGAAGAGTTGATTGACAAAGGTATTGTTACTTTGAAGGAAGTTATCGGTTGTCGTGATAATATCATGATGGATTTGATTCACTATGGTATGGATTCACAAATGGCCTTCCAGATTATGGAGCACGTTCGTAAGGGACGGGGGATTCCTGATGATTGGAAACAAGCTATGAAGGATGCTGATGTACCTGATTGGTATATTGACTCTTGTTTGAAGATCAAATACATGTTCCCTCGAGCTCACGCGACAGCCTATATTATTATGGCTTTACGAATTGCTTACTTTAAGGTACATTATCCACTTTATTATTACAGTGCTTACTTTACAGTTCGTGCCGATGACTTTGACTTGGTAGCGATGACGACAGGTAAAGATGCTGTCAAAGCTTCAATGAAAGCTATCAATGATAAGGGAATGGATGCTTCTACTAAAGAGAAGAATTTATTGACTGTTTTGGAGTTAGCTAATGAATGTTTGGAACGTGGTTTTAAGATTAAAATGGTCGATATTGAAAAGTCAGATGCTTTTGAATTTAAGATCATCGATGATAAGACACTTCTTGCACCATTCAATGCAATTCCTGGACTAGGTGACAACGTTGCTAAGCAAATCATTGCTGCACGTGAAGAACAACCTTTCTTATCTAAACAAGATTTAGGTACACGTGGTAAGGTTTCTAAGACTGTTATCGAATATATGACAGAAAATCATGTTTTAGATGGCATGCCAGATGAAAATCAGTTATCATTATTCTAGGTATGGTTGTTATAAGTTGATTTAATAACAAATATATGTTAAATTAACTACTAGTTAATTATTGATTAATGAGTGAGCAGAAATGCTCACTCTTTTTATTGCCGATTACTTTGGAGGAATGTCCTTGGATACAAAAGTTGAAGAATTAAAAGCCATTTTACAACCCATTTTGGAGCAACACGATTTCTTTTTAGTTGATTTAGAACTCGTGCATGAACATGGGGATTGGTATTTGAGAGTTTATGCAGATAAAAAAGGTGGAATCAGTATTGATGATTGTGCCGTTATTAGTGAGGAATACGGAGAAAAACTGGATGAATTGGATCCAATTGAACCAGCTTATTATCTAGAAGTTTCATCTCCTGGTGCAGAACGTCCATTAAAGAACGATGAAAGTCTAACTAATTACGTTGATGACTACGTTCATGTTTCTTTATACCAAAAAGTAAATGGTGAAAAAGCTTTTGAAGGAACACTTACAGAAGTAACAGACACAGAGATAACTTTGATCGTAAAAGTTAAGAATTTAAAGAAGCAAGTAGAAATTAGCCGCAAAAATATCGCTAAGATTCGTCTTGCAATCGAATTCTAAGGAGAAAATCATGAGTAAAGAAATGGTTGAAGCCCTCGATGCGCTTGAACGCGAAAAGGGTATCAAAAAAGAATACGTTATTGAATCATTAGAAGCTGCCTTAGTTGCGGCTTATAAGAGAAATTACAACCAAGCCCAAAACGTTGATGTTGAATTTGACGCTAAAAAGGGTAATATACATGTTTATGCGGTTAAAGAAGTTGTCGAAGACGTTGTTGATGATCGTCTTGAAGTAAGTCTTGAAGACGCTCAACAAAAGAGTAAAGGTTATGAAATTGGCGATCATATCAAAGAAGAAGTAACGCCAAAAGACTTTGGTAGAATTGCAGCGCAAACTGCTAAGCAAGTGATTATGCAACGTGTTCGTGAAGCTGAGCGTGATATCATTTATAATGAATACAGTCAGTATGAACACGAAATTATCCAAGGAACCGTCGAACGTAGTGACAGTAGATATGTTTACATCACTTATGGACGTATCGAAACAGTTATGCCTAAGGCTGATCAAATGCCTGGTGAAACATACAATTCTCGTGATAGAATTCGTGTTTATGTAACTAAAGTTGAAAATGCTACTAAAGGACCACAAGTGTTTGTTTCTAGAACCGATCCAGGTTTGGTCAAGAGATTATTTGAACAAGAAGTTCCTGAAATTTATGATGGAACTGTTGAAATCGTCTCAATTGCTCGTGAAGCTGGGGACAGAACTAAGATTGCTGTTAAGTCAGACAATCCAGATGTAGATCCTGTTGGTACTTGTGTTGGACCAAAAGGGTCACGTGTACAAGCAGTTGTTGATGAATTGAACGGTGAGAATATTGACGTTGTACCATATGTTGATGATCCGGTTGATTTCATTGCTAACGCCTTGAATCCAGCTGAAGTAATTGCGGTTCAATTCGATGAAACTGATAAGAAACAATGTATTGTAATCGTTCCTGATTACCACTTGTCACTAGCAATTGGTAAGAAGGGTCAAAATGCTCGTTTAGCTGCTAAGTTGACTGGTTATAAGATTGATATCAAACCAGAATCACAAGTTGAATTCGTTGATGATAACGACGAAGATGTTGATTTAGACGACATTGAGAGTGGTAAAATTGACATAGAAAAGACTCGTGAGAATGCTGCTAATGCAGACGACGCAAAGAATCCTGCTGCACAAGATGACGAAGATAATGATACAGACTCAGATGATGTAGATAGCGATTCTGATTCAGAAAACTAAAAAGGGGTGATGGATTTGGCAACTCGTAAGATACCTATGCGTAAAGATGTTTTGACAAACAAGATGTATCCAAAAAGAGAAATGGTAAGAATTGTCAAAGATAAAGAAGGCAATATTTCGATTGATCCTACTGGAAAGAAACCTGGCCGTGGGGCTTATGTAGGTCTAGATCCAGAAGCCGTTAAAAATGCTAAATCAGCAAAAGTTCTGGAAAAAGTATTTTCACATGCAGTTCCAGAAAATTTTTATGATGAACTATTTGATTTCGTTGATCACCAAAAGGCCCGTATGGATCTTTTTGGAGATTTAGGTAAGAAACATTAATGAAAAACTTTTTAAATTTCTTAGGTATTGCAGTTAGAGCTCGAAAATTTATTAGTGGA
Source organism: Companilactobacillus pabuli (assembly GCF_014058425.1). NCBI lineage: Bacteria > Bacillati > Bacillota > Bacilli > Lactobacillales > Lactobacillaceae > Companilactobacillus > Companilactobacillus pabuli. The sequence continues at coordinate 1,316,897 of NZ_CP049366.1, read as the reverse complement.
ACTGAACTGACTATTAATGGAATGCGCAGTGGTGAGGTAAAACTCGTTATCATGGCGCAAGATTGTAGTGCTCGAACAAAAAAAGATTTGCACAATAAGGCAAGTTATTATAATGTACCTGTGATAGATACGATAAGTAGTGAAGAGTTAAAAACGGCTATTGGAAAAGACAGAAAAGTTATGGGAATAACAGATTTTGGATTTGCTAAAAGGTTAAAAGAACTTATGGACAATTAAGGAGAGTGATAGGATGGTCAAAAAAAGAATTTATACTATTGCAAAAGAAAATAGTGTTGAGAATCAAGTAGTACTAGATGCCGCTGCAAAATTGGGCATTGATGTGAAAAACCATATGTCATCAGTAGATGAAAGTGTAGAAAAGAAAATCGTTGGTAGCTTAAAGGGTGGTAAAAAACCAGTTAAAGCTCAACCAAAGAATCAAGCTAAAGCACAACCTAAGACTGATGAAAAACGCGAAGGTAGTAATCACAATTCAGGTGATCACAAAACTAAGATCAAGATTACTGCTGTAAGAAGAGATACTAATAAGGGTAAAGGTCATTTTGACCATCGTAACAATAATCACAACTCCAACAGTAATCGTCCAAACAGCAATAATAATAACTATCATCGTCCAAACAATGGTAACAATTCTCACAATTCAAACAATAATAATAGCAATAGAAACGATAACCGTAATTCACAAAATCGTGATAACCGTAATCGTAACAATGAAACACGTAACAACCGCAATGGCGAGAATCGTAACAATAATCGCAATCGCAACAATAACAACCGACGTGATCGTTCAAGTGTGCAAGGACAAGCTCCACGTCCAAGACAAAGTGCTGGTAACAAGTATCTAGAACAATTTAAGACCAACATCGCTGATGCTAGTCATATTCCTAGTCATCCAACTAGAAATCACAACAATCGTTCTAACAACAACCGCACTAACAATAGTGACAATGCTCATAGAAACAATCACCGTCCTAACAATAATAACGAGAATAACAATCGTTATAACAAGAATAACAACAACCATAATGTAAATAACCGTAACAACAATAATAATCGCAATAACCAAAATCAAAACAGAAGACCTAATAATAACAATAATGCTACTAAGGCTAACGAAAATCACAAGTCAACTGTAGCAAACGTTAATATTCCAAAGCCAGAATACAAGAAGCCAAAGCCAACTAACAATAATCGTGACTTTGGACACAAACAAAATCTTGCTAATCCATTTGGTAGTCGTAAGAAGAAGAAAGAGCGTAAACGTCAACAACAACGTCAACGTAATGAACCTAAGAAGCCAATGCCACAAAGAAAGGAACGTCCATTACCAGAAACACTTGTCTATACAGTTGGTATGAACGCTCAAGATATTGGTAAATTGATTCATAGAGAACCAGCAGAAATTGTTAAGAAACTATTTATGCTTGGAATTATGATCAACCAAAACAAGTCATTGGATAAAGATACAATTGAGTTGTTAGCTGAAGACTACGGTATTAAATCACAAGAAAAAGTTGAAGAAGATGTTGCTGATATTGACAAGTACTTTGATGCTGAAGTTAATACGACAGAAAATCTTGTTACACGCCCACCAGTAGTTACAATCATGGGTCACGTTGATCATGGTAAGACAACCTTGCTTGATCACTTGAGACATACACATGTTACTGCCGGCGAAGCAGGTGGTATCACTCAACATATTGGTGCTTATCAAGTTCGTCTAAAAGACAGATTGATTACCTTCTTGGATACACCAGGACATGCTGCCTTTACTAATATGCGTGCTCGTGGTGCTGATATTACTGATATCGTTATCTTAGTTGTTGCTGCTGATGATGGTGTTATGCCACAGACAGTTGAAGCTATCAACCATGCTAAGGCTGCAAATGACCCAATTATCGTAGCTATCAATAAGATCGATAAACCAGGTGCAAATCCACAACACGTAATCGAAGAATTAATGCAATATGACTTAGTTCCTGAAGATTATGGTGGGGATACTATCTTTGTTAATATTTCTGCTAAGATGGGTACAAATATTGATGAATTGCTAGAAATGGTTCTTCTAGAATCCGATGTTCTAGAATTAAAGGCTAACCCTAAACAAAAAGCTATCGGTACTGTTATCGAAGCTAAGTTGGACAAGGGTCGTGGACCAGTTGCTACATTGTTAGTTCAACAAGGTACATTACACGTTGGTGATCCAATTGTTGTTGGTAATACCTTTGGTCGTGTCAGAACTATGACTAACTACAATGGTAAAGAAATCAAGAGTGCTAAACCATCAGAGCCAGTTGAGATCACAGGTCTTAATGAAGTTCCAGAATCAGCCGACAAGTTCGTTGTCTTCGATGATGAAAAGACAGCTCGTGCTGCTGGTGAAGAACGTGCTAGTCGTGCTCTTCAAAAGGAACGTCAAAACACTAACCCTGTAACACTTGACAATTTGTTCGAAACAATGAAAGAAGGAGAACTTAAACAAGTCGACGTTATTATCAAAGCCGATGTTCAAGGTTCTGCTGAAGCCATTGCCGGAAGTTTGAAGAAGATTGAAGTTGAAGGCGTTCGTGTCAATATTATTCACTCTGCCGTTGGTGCTATTACTGAAAGTGATGTTAACTTAGCTGCTGCAAGTAATGCTATCATCATTGGATTTAATGTTCGTCCAACTGCTCAAGCTAAGGTTCAAGCTAAGGATGAAAATGTTGATATTCGTCTACACAGAGTTATTTACAAGGCTATCGACGAAGTTGAAGCTGCTATGAAGGGTATGTTGGAACCAGTTTACGAAGAAAAAGTTATTGGTAACTTATCCGTTCGTGAAACTTACAACGTATCTAAGATTGGTACTATCGCTGGTTGTTATGTCAACAGTGGTAAGATTCAACGTGATAGTGGCGTAAGACTTATCAGAGATGGTATCGTTATTACTGAAGGTAAACTAGCTTCTCTAAAACGTTTCAAAGATGACGTTAAGGAAGTTGGTTCAGGATTCGAATGTGGTATCACAATCGAAAACTATAACGATATTAAGATCGGTGACGAAATCGAAGTTTACGTTATGGAACAAGTTCCAGTTAAATAGTTAATTATCTAATAAAGTCGGAATGCTGTTGAAACATTCTGACTTTATTTTTTTGACAAATTATTAAGAAAAAAGAAATCTCGTAGTATTGTGATATAATCAAGCAGTGATGATTAAAAGATGACAAGTAAACTAGAGATAGTTTGAAAAATAATGGAGGTACAAGCATGGTAAAACATCGTATTGGTCGTGTTGAACAAGAAATTCAAAAAGAAGTCAACGACATTCTTCTTAAACGTGTACGTGATCCTAGAGTTCAAGGTGTTACAGTTACAGGTGTTGAAATGACCGGTGATTTGCAACAAGCAACGATTTATTACAGCATCCTTTCTGAAAAAGCTAGTGATGTTGAAAAAACTCAAGCAGGACTAGATAAGGCTAAAGGTTTGATTCGTCGTGAATTAGGTCAAAAGTTAACCCTTTATAAAGTTCCAGAACTTGAATTCAAGCAAGATCAATCAGTTCGTTACGGAGAAAAGATTGATAAATTGATTGCTAAGTTACACCAAGACGAAGCTAATCGTTAAAACTAACAGGTAAGAATATTTTTCTTGCCTGTTTTTTTGTGGAAAACTTTCTATTGTTAAGGAAGACTAGTAAAATTGTTAATGATATTACGAAAAATGGAGATTTGTTATGGACGGAGTAATTCCATTAAATAAAGAAATCGGACAAACTAGTTCGGATTATGTATATAAGTTAAGAAAAATTTTGCACACAAGAAAGATTGGTCACACAGGAACTTTGGATCCTTTAGTTGATGGGGTTTTACCTATCTGTGTTGGACAAGCAACTAAACTGGTCAATACTTTGACTGGTTCTCCTAAAGAATATGCCGGAGAAATCACTATTGGACGTTCAACGACTACAGAAGACCGTGAAGGTGAAACTGTTGAAGAAAAGAAATTGACAAAGCCATTCACTAGTGAAGAATTAGAGAAAACTTTTAATCAAATGACTGGTGATTTAAAGCAGATTCCACCAATGTTTTCAGCTGTTCGTGTGAATGGTAAGAAACTTTATGAATATGCTCGGGCCGGTATTGAAGTGGAGCGACCAGTTCGTCAGATTCATATTTGTAGTTTTTCAATGACCGCTGAACCAAGTTTTGACGAAACTACTGGTTATCAAACGATTAAATTTCACGTTAAATGTTCTAAAGGAACTTATGTCAGAACTCTAGCAGTGGAATTTGGTAAATTATTAGGATATCCTGCTTTTATGTCACAGTTGACTCGAGTAAAGAGTGCTGGTTTTCCAATCGAAGAAACCTTTACTTTAGGTCAGATCGAAGAAATGATGGAAAAAAATGATTATCGTTTTTTGAAGTCGATTGATGAAGTTTTACAAGATGTGCCTAGTTTAGAGTTGAATGATGAACAGTGGGATGTTCGTGTCAGTCACGGGGGATTCTTAGAAGAAAGTGACGTTGATTCGGACAAAACTAAAAAATTACGAGTACAAAGAGATGGCGTTACCAAGGCACTTTACAAGTATGATAAAGTTAGAAATATGTGGATTCCAGATTTGATGTTATTGAACAACAAGTAAAAGAGGGTAATTATGCAGATTATTAATGTTAAACATCCGCTAAAAAAAGAACAATTGCCGACTGAAGCAACAGTTTTGATCATGGGCTTTTTTGACGGGGTACATTTGGGACATCAAAAAGTTATCAAAACGGGTGTGAAATTGGCCAAAGAGCATAATTTGAAATCGATTCTCTTAACTTTTGATCGTTCACCTAGAACTGTTTATCAACATGAAACTAATTTTAAATATCTTTCAACGAGAAGTCGTAAAGCTCAATTGATCGAAGGACTAGGAGTGGATTATCTTTACTTTGTAAAATTCACGCCTGACTTTGCTCATCTCAAACCCCAAGAATTTGTAGATCAGTATATGATTGACCTCAAGGCTAAATATATTGTTGCAGGTTTTGACTATACTTATGGCAAAAAAGATGTTGCTAATATGGCTAATTTACCCAACTATTCAAAAGGTAATTTTGAAACCGTCATGGTGCCAGAACAATTGATCAATGATCAAAAAATTGGTTCAAGTGCTATTAAAGAATTCATTACAAATGACAAGATTGCCGAAGCAAATGAGTTTTTAGGCTACAATTATCAAAACCAAGGCAAAGTCATTCATGGTCTACAACGCGGGCGGACACTCGGCTATCCCACAGCCAATATAGCTGTCGATGGTGATCAAGTGATTCCTTCAATTGGTGTTTATGCTACTAAAATAAAAGTAGATGGGGTTTGGTACAATTCAATGACCTCAGTAGGTTACAATGTTACTTTCAAAGAAAACACTGGTATTACGATTGAATCCAATATTTTTGATTTTAATCGAGATATTTATGGAGAACCAGTAGTAATCGAGTGGGTCAAATATTTACGTGGCGAAGTGAAATTTGACGGAGCAGACGGTTTGATCAAGCAATTAGAATTAGATAAACGTAATTCCTTAAAAGTATTGTAAAAGGAGAACTTGAGGTGCAAATGGGTCTTTCTTGAGTTAGGTTACCGACTAGATAACATTTTTTATTACTTATTTCGTGTAATTCAAAAATAGCATCTACTTTAAATATAGTGCCCATGCTTACTTGCACACTATTATCTAAGTAGATGTTTTTAATTTATTGATATAAGAAATAAAATCACTGCTCTAGTCCGGAACAGCAAAGAAAATTGGCTCAGTAGTGAGGTTATTCTTAGCAACTTGTTGCTTAGAATAAGGCCGAGTTTTGAGATTTTGCGCACTTGGTTTATGCAAAAGCTCAAAATCGTGCCCACTACGTTCCAGCCAAATTTTCTTTGCTGTGGAGGACGGAATTTTATCGTTAACCAAAGAAAGAACCTGCAAACCAAGTAGTTCTCTTTTTCAACGTTGATAATAATAAAGGCTTTTATGAAATAATTATGAAAAATGAGCGTGCATACTTGACACTATAAGGATAGATTGTTATATTTTACATTGTTAGCACTCAGGTATGAATAGTGCTAAAAAGGAGGACGGTATAATGCTATCACAACGTCAAGATGCAATCTTGAGAGAAGTCGTGCGCATATTTACAGATACCGGCCAGCCGGTTGGGTCGAAGACATTGATGAATGAATTACCATTTCATGTAAGTTCTGCGACAATCAGAAACGAAATGGCTTTACTTGAAGAAGTTGGGTATCTCGAGAAGACTCATCTTTCTTCAGGTCGAATTCCTTCAGCAATGGGATATCGCTATTATCTTGATCATCTGGTGCAACCAACTAGTGTGCCACAAGATATTGCCCAAAGAATTGACGAAGACTTCGGTAAAACATATCATCAAATCGGTGATATTATCGAACAATCCGCCAAGATCTTATCTCATTTGACCAGCTACACCGCAATTACATTGGGACCAGAAAGTAGTTCGATCCGTTTGACTGGATTTAGAATTGTCCCTTTGAACGCACATCAGCTTATGGCAATCATTGTCACAAGTGATAATAATGTAGAAAATAATATTTATACTGTCGATGATGATTTTGATACTTCATTAATTGAAAAAATCGTCAACATCGTGAATGACAAATTGGTTGGACAACCCCTTAATAAAGTTCTCCAAATGCTTCATAGCGATGTCCCAGCAATTCTTTCCGAATATATGTATTCAACAGATGGTTTGTTGGATATGATGGATTCACTCTTTAAGAAGGCTGAATCAGAGAAGTATTATGTCGACGGTCAATTGAATCTTTTGAATTATGCTAATAGCGACGATATGTCGGAAGTTCAGTCATTGTTCTCGATTATTAATCAAAGCAATGATTTGAGAAAATTATTGGATCCATCAATTTTAGATGATGGAATCAAGGTTCGTTTAGGAAGCGAATTAGGTAGTGATGCACTGAAGAATTACAGTATTATCACTGCTAATTATGATGTTGGACATCACGGTAAAGGTGTCATTGCCTTACTTGGTCCAACGACGATGCACTACTCGCAATTGATTGGTTTGTTAGGCGAATTTAGAGTTGAGTTAGCAAAAAGATTAATTGATTATTATTCAAGGTATGATGATTCTTGAAATTTAGGAGGAAGTAATGGCAGATAAACAAAAAGATCAAGATTTGAAGACTGCTAAAGAGGAAGCTTCAAAAAATGATAAAAAGGCTGAAAAAAAGCCAGCCGAAAAAAAAGTTGATCCCAAAGATGCAAAAATTAAGGATCTAACAGCCAAGAATGCGGACTTGGAAGATAAGTTCTTAAGAAGCCAAGCTGAAATTCAAAATATGAATAATCGTCATAAAAAAGAAGTTGCTGGCATGCTTAAATATGACGGACAAAAGCTAGCTACTGAAATTCTTCCGGTTTTAGATAACTTGGAACGTGCTTTGAATGTTGAAGCTACCGATGACTCAAGTAAACAATTGAAAAAGGGTATCGAGATGGTTCAACAACACATGGTTAAAGCATTGGAAGACAATCATGTAAAAGCTATCGACAATGCAGGTGAGAAGTTTGATCCTGCAGTTGCTCAAGCTGTTCAAACTGTTCCCGCAGATGATGATCACAAAAAAGATACTGTTGTTCAAGTCCTACAAAAGGGATACAAACTTGAAGATCGTGTCTTACGTCCAGCAATGGTTGTCGTTGCACAATAATAAGTAAATAAAAAATTAAAAAGAGGTTTAGGTTTATGTCTAAAGTTATTGGTATTGATTTAGGTACTACAAACTCTGCTGTAGCCGTTTTGGAAGGCGGTTCTCCAAAGATTATTACAAACCCAGAAGGTGCAAGAACAACTCCTTCAGTTGTTGCATTTAAAGATGGTGAAATTCAAGTTGGTGAAGTTGCCAAGAGACAAGCTATCACAAACCCTGATACAGTTTCATCAATCAAGCGTCACATGGGTGAAGCAGGTTACAAAGTTACTGTAGCCGGCAAGTCATACACACCACAAGAAATTTCAGCTTTCATCTTACAACACATTAAGAAGTTCTCAGAAGACTACTTAGGTGAAAAAGTTACAGATGCTGTTATCACAGTTCCTGCATACTTCAATGATTCACAAAGACAAGCTACTAAGGATGCTGGTAAGATTGCTGGATTAAACGTTCAACGTATCGTTAACGAACCAACAGCTTCAGCACTTGCTTATGGTCTAGATAATGACAAAGGTGATGAAAAGATTCTTGTTTATGACCTTGGTGGTGGTACATTTGATGTTTCTGTACTTCAATTAGGTGACGGTGTCTTCGAAGTACTTTCAACAAATGGTGATACACACCTTGGTGGTGATGACTTTGACCAAAAGATCATCGACTGGTTAGTTGAACAATTCAAGGCTGAAAATGGTGTTGACTTGAGTCAAGACAAGATGGCTCTTCAAAGATTAAAGGATGCCGCTGAAAAAGCTAAGAAAGACTTATCAGGTGTTGCTCAAACATCAATCAGTCTTCCATTTATTTCATCAGGTGCTAATGGCCCACTTCACTTGGAAGAAACATTGACACGTGCTAAGTTCGATGAATTGACTTCAGACTTAGTTGAAAGAACAAAGATCCCTGTTGACAATGCTTTGAAGGATGCTAACTTGACTACTTCAGACATTGACAAGGTTATCTTAAATGGTGGTTCAACACGTATCCCTGCTGTTCAAGATGCTGTTGCTAAATGGACTGGCAAGGCTCCAGATCACTCAATCAACCCTGATGAAGCTGTTGCTTTAGGTGCTGCTATTCAAGGTGGTGTTATCTCTGGTGATGTTAAAGACGTTGTTCTACTAGATGTTACTCCACTATCACTTGGTATCGAAACTATGGGTGGTGTCTTCACTAAGTTGATCGATAGAAATACAACTATCCCAACAAGTAAGTCACAAGTATTCTCAACTGCTGCTGATAACCAAAGTGCTGTTGATATCCACGTTCTTCAAGGTGAACGTCCAATGGCTGCTGACAACAAGACCTTAGGTCGTTTCCAATTAACAGATATTCCTGCTGCACCTCGTGGTGTACCTCAAATCCAAGTTACATTCGATATTGATAAGAACGGTATCGTTAATGTATCTGCTAAGGATATGGGAACAAACAAGGAACAAAAGATTACTATCAAGAGTTCATCAGGTTTGAGCGATGAAGAAATCGACCAAATGATGAAAGAAGCTAAGGAACACGAAGAAGAAGATAACAAACGTAAGGAAGAAGTCGATGTTAAGAATGACGTTGAACAAACATTGTTCGCAACTGATAAGACTCTAAAAGACGTTAAGGGTAAAGTTTCTGACGATGAAATCAAGAAGGCCCAAGATGCTCGTGATGCTTTGAAGAAGGCTCAAGACTCAGGTAATCTTGAAGACATGAAGAAGAAACGTGACGATTTGAACAAGATTGTTCAAGACTTGTCTGTAAAACTTTATCAACAAGCTCAACAAGCACAACAACAAGCTGGTGGCGATAATGGTGCTACTGGTACAGGTTCAACTGATGGCAAGAAGTCAGGCGACGACAATACAGTTGACGGTGACTTTTCCGAAGTAGACCCTGATAAAGATAAGAAATAATAATTGTGATAAAGAGCAGTGGTTTAATTACTAAAACCAGTTATGGTATAGTAAGAACAATAACTGCTCTTTTGAGCGTTAAAAAGGAATAGGACGTAAAAGTCCTGTCGCATAAAGGTGATTTAATGGCAGATAAAAATCCATATGACGTACTAGGCGTTGATAAAAACGCTTCTGATGACGATATAAGAAAAGCATTTCGTAAACTTTCTAAAAAGTATCACCCTGATTTGAACAAGGCTCCTGATGCTGAAGAAAAGTTTAAGGAAGTTAATTCCGCTTATGAAATTCTAAAAGATCCTCAAAAACGTGCGCAATATGATCAATATGGTTCTGCCGGCATGAATGGTGGCCAAGGAGGATTTGGTGGCTTCGGCGCTGGTGGTGCTGGAGATCAATTCGGTGGTTTTGAAGATATCTTCAGTCAATTCTTCGGTGGCGGCGGTGCTGCTCGTCAAAATCCTAATGCCCCAAGACAAGGTTCCGATCTTCAATATCGCATGGACTTAACTTTTGAAGAAGGTGTCTTTGGTAAGAAGACTAATATTTCTTACAATCGTGAGGAAGAATGTTCTACTTGTGGTGGTTCTGGTGCAAAGCCTGGAACACATCCAGAGACTTGTTCAAAATGTCATGGTTCAGGTTATGTTGAAGTTGATCGTCAAACTCCACTTGGTCGTATGCGTACACGTGTTGTTTGTGATGTCTGCAATGGTACTGGTAAAGAAATCAAAGAAAAGTGTAACGTTTGCCAAGGTTCAGGTAAGGTAAATGAAAAACATGAATTGAAGGTTACTGTACCAGCTGGTGTTGAAGATGGACAACAAATGCGCTTAGAGGGCCAAGGTGAAGCCGGAACTAACGGTGGACCTTACGGTGATCTATACATTGTCTTCCACGTTGCTCCAAGTAAAGAATTCAGACGTGATGGTTCAACCATCTACGCTTCAGTAAATATCAGTTTCCCACAAGCAACATTGGGAGACGAAATCAAAGTCAACACAGTTCACGGTCCAGTCAACTTGAATATCCCTAGTGGTACTCAAACTGGTACAACATTTAGATTGCGTGGCAAGGGTGCTCCAGTTCTTAATAGCAAGAGTATCGGAGATGAAAAGGTAACAGTAAATATTGTTACTCCACGTAAGTTGTCAGCTGAACAACGTAGTGCTTTGAAGAAATTCGCTGAAGCCGGCGGAGACAAAGTTAAAGAAAAAGATAGTAACTTTTTCAATAAAGTCAGAGATGCTTTTAAAGGCGAATAAATTAAAAGAAGGGGTTTTGGCCTCTTCTTTTTTGTTGTCTAGAACATCGGTGTACAATAGTGTAAAATAGAAAGAATGATAAATTTCTGATAGAAGGGAATAATTTATGGATTTAGATCTCGATAAATTAAAAGAACGACAAAAAAGAATTCGTAATTTTTCTATCGTAGCGCATATCGATCATGGTAAATCAACGATTGCCGATCGAATTTTGGAAAGAACTAAGACAGTTTCAAAACGTGAAATGAAAGCTCAGATTCTTGATGACATGGATTTGGAGCGTGAACGTGGAATTACTATTAAGTTGAATGCGGTCGAACTAGAATACGAAGCCAAAGATGGACAGACTTATATCTTCCATTTAATCGATACACCAGGACACGTGGACTTTTCTTATGAAGTTTCACGTTCCCTTGCTGCCTGTGAGGGTGCTTTATTGGTAGTAGATGCTGCTCAAGGTGTCGAAGCGCAAACATTGGCTAATGCTTATTTAGCAATTGATAACGACCTAGAAATCGTACCAGTTATCAATAAGATCGATTTGCCTTCTGCTGAACCAGATAAGGTCAAAGAAGAAATTGAAGAGATGATTGGTATCGATGCTGAATCTTCAATCTTGATGAGTGCTAAGACTGGTATCGGTGTTGATGAATTGCTTGAAAGAATCGTTTCCGATGTTCCAGCACCAACCGGAGATTTGGATAAGCCACTTAAGGCTTTGATCTTTGATTCGGTTTATGACAGTTATCGTGGTGTTGTCCTTGATGTACGTGTTCGTGAAGGCGTTGTTAAGGTCGGAGACACGATTGAATTGATGAGTAATAAGAAGACCTTTGAAGTTACAGAAGTCGGTGTGATGTCTCCTAAAGCCGTTAAACGTGATTACTTGATGGCAGGGGATGTTGGTTATATTACTGCCAGTATCAAGACTGTTAAAGATACTCAAGTTGGTGATACAGTTACTTTAGCTGACAATCCAACTGATGCACCTTTGACTGGTTATCGTAAGAGTACGCCAATGGTTTATGCTGGACTTTATCCAGTTGACAATGCCAAATATGAAGATTTACACGAAGCTTTAGATAAGTTGCAACTAAATGATGCCGCTTTGGAATATGAACCAGAAACTTCGCAAGCTTTAGGATTTGGTTTCCGTGTTGGATTCTTAGGTTTGTTGCACATGGACGTTGTTCAAGAACGATTGGAACGTGATTTTGACCTCGATTTGATCACAACATCACCGTCAGTTGACTATCATGTTACGAAAACGGATGGAGAAGAAATCATCGTTGATAATCCGGCTGAATTACCAGATGCAACTGATATTAAGGAAATCCGTGAACCATTCGTTCGAGCTGAAATTATGGTTCCAGAAGACTTTGTTGGTCCAGTAATGGAGCTTTGCCAAAGAAAACGTGGTGAGTTCATTACAATGGACTACTTAGATAAGTATCGAGTTAATGTGGTTTATAGATTGCCATTGCTAGAAATTATCTTTGATTTCTTCGATGACTTGAAATCTAATACTAAAGGTTATGCATCATTAGACTACAGTGTCGATGAATATGAACCGAGTGAACTAGTTAAGATGGATATCTTATTGAATGGTGAACCAGTTGATGCTTTGAGTTTTATCGTTCACAAAGATTTTGCTCAAAAATGTGGTCGTGATATTGTAGCTCGCTTGAAGGAAGTAATTCCTAGACAAATGTTTGAAATTCCAATTCAAGCTGCTATCGGTAACAAGATCGTCGCCCGTGCAAATGTTAAAGCTTATCGTAAAGATGTTACTGCTAAACTTTATGGTGGTGATAGAACTCGTCGTGATAAGTTGTTGAACAAGCAAAAAGCTGGTAAAAAACGTATGAAGGAAGTCGGAAAAGTTTCCGTACCACAAGAAGCCTTCATGTCAGTCTTGGATCTTAACCGAGGCAAAGATGACAATAAAAACTAAGAAAACACTTATAATGTAACTATACGTTGCATTATAAGTGTTTTTTATTTGGAGGAGATTTGTATGGAAAAATTCGATACGATTATTATCGGAGCAGGACCTGCAGGCTTGGCTGCTGCTTATAATTTGAAAGGCAATGGTCAAAAAGTTGCCGTGATTGAAAATAACCTCTGGGGTGGAACTTGCCCTAACCGTGGTTGTGACCCTAAAAAAGTCTTATTGAGTGGTGTCGAAGCAAGAGATAGAATGGCACAACTTCAGGGTAAAGGTTTTGATGATGTACCTTTCGTTAACTGGGAACAATTGGAGACTTTTAAAGAAAAATTTACAGCACCAGTTTCTACTGGCAGCCGCAAGGGAATCGTTGATGCCGACATCACAGCCATCGACGGTCAGCCTAAATTTACTTCTGAGAATACTTTAGTCGTTGATGGAACTGAGTATCAGGCAGATAAATTTATTATCGCTACCGGTCAACGTCCCAGCTATTTAGATATTGCTGGAAAGGAACATTTATTATCTAGTACTGATTTCTTATCACTTAAGAAAATGCCAGACGATATTACTATTATTGGTGCGGGATACATTGCCTTTGAATTAGCTACGATTGCTAACGCTACTGGAGCCAAGGTTCATATTATCCACCATAATGACCATCCATTAAAAGCATTTGATCAAGAATATGCTATGGAATTAGTTAAACAACTCGAAAATAAAGGCGTTGATTTTAATTTTAATGTCGATACGCAATCCATCTCTGCTCAAGATGGAAAATACATTTTAAAAGCTGATAATTTTGAATTGAGTACTGATTTAGTAATTGGTGCCACAGGTCGAATTGCTAACGTTGATTTCTTAGACTTAGAAAAAGCTAACGTACAATTCAATCGTCACGGGGTAGTCGTTAATGACCACTTGCAATCAACTAATGAAAATATTTATGCGATTGGGGATGTCGTTGCCACTAAACAGCCTAAATTGACTCCAGTGGGTGGTTTTGAAGCTGGATATGTTAGTGACGTTTTATTAGGAAAGACTGATAAGAAACTTGAATTGCCTTTGATTCCAACCGTTGTGTATGGCAGTCCCAAGCTTGCTAAAGTTGGTGTTCAAACTGGCGATAAAGTAGTCGAACAGGATGTAACTAGTTGGTTCACTTACAGTCACACTAACGAACCAGTTGCCAAAGTAAAGATTGTCTTGAATGATAAGAAACAAATTATCGGTGCAACTTTATTGAGCAATGAAGCCGATAGTTTAATTAATTTACTAACATTAGCGATTAAACAAAAGATGAGTCACGAAGATGTTGTTAAGCAAATTTTTGCTTATCCAACTGCTGCTAGTGATTTGGAATATTTGATTTAAAGTCAAAAATAGCATCTATTCAAATTTTTTTCTTTGTGTGCAGTGCACTGGAGGAAATATTTGAATAGATGCTATTATTTTTAAAATTTATAAAAATGTTTAACTTTTTTTAGTTGAAAAAAATGGGAATAAAATACTTATCTTATACTAAATCTCCTAATGCAACGAATTCATCTGTTGCAACACGACAATATGTGATTTTATCAACCAAGATTGATCTATCAGAATACCAGCTTGAATTAGGTGCTAAAGCTCTATTCTTAATTTCGTTACCGTTATGATCATAAAGATGTGTTGTATGATTAGCAGTTGTTATTGTCTGTACCATTGGTAAATATAAATAACCAAAATTCTGATTAACAAATATATTAGATGCTATTTGATAATTGATTTGGTCTTGATGGTAAAATTCGTTACTTACTTTCCAGTCTGTTCCTGCCTTTAATGCAGTAGCTGTGGTATTGCCGTTCATATCAGTAGTTGTAGCATCTTTTGTTACTGCAAAACAATATTTGTCATTAGGAAGTGGTGATGAAGAGGCAGCTTTGACGTTAGTTGCTTCTGCAAATCCTTGGATTCCTAATATTAAAGTGGTAATTAGTAAAAATTTACGTATATTCTTTTTCAAGATAACTTCCCCCTACGATTTCAGTGTACTCGTCTTTTTTATAAAAATAAAATTGGTATAATAATTCATTGAACAGGTATTGATGGAACCATTATTAATAAATGGTGTACAAAAATAGAGTTGATTGGTATTTTGCCATCAACTCTATTTTTTATATAACTTATTAAAACCACTATGAAGGAAATTTATTTTAAGAAAGACTCCATTATTTGCGATTAATTTTTTTAGTTTTCATAACCATTCAAATGTTTAGATTTAAAATTCCAAGCATCAGTGATAACTTTTTGAACGTCATCATATTTAGGTTGCCATTTCAAAATAGTTCTAGCTTTAGTTGAATCAGCAATCAAAGTACTTGGATCTCCAGCACGACGTGGTCCAATTTTAGCGGGAATTTCTTTACCAGTAGCTTTACGGGCTGCTTCAAGGATTTCTTTATTTGAGAAACCAGTTGAAGAACCAAGGTTAAAGACATCACTGTTGTTACCAGCACGTAAGTATTCCATTGCTAGTCGGTGGGCTTCAGCCAAATCTTCTACGTGGACGTAATCACGGACGTTAGTACCATCTTTAGTGTCATAGTCGTCACCAAAAATTGTCAATTCATCACGTTGACCAGCAGCGACTTGTAGAACTACTGGAATCAAGTGAGTTTCTGGATTGTGATCTTCACCGATTGTACCGTCAGGTTTAGCACCACCAACGTTGAAGTATCTCAAAGCAACAAATTTGATACCGTAGGCAACATCACACCAGTGCATGATTTTTTCCATGGCTAGTTTACTTTCACCATATGGATTAGTTGGAACGGTTGGATCAGTTTCTTTGATTGGAATTTGTTTAGGTTCGCCATAAGTTGCTGCAGTAGAGGAGAAGACGATGTGTTTAACTCCAAAGTTGTGCATGACTTGTAGTAGAGAAATCATACCAGCAGTATTATTGTCGAAGTATTTGAGGGGATCTTTCATTGATTCTGGTACGATAGAAAAAGCTGCGAAGTGAATAACATCAGTGATATCTTCATTTTGGAATAATTTGATTAAAAATTCCTTGTCACGGACGTCACCTTGATAAAATTTGGCCTTAGGATTAATAGCTTGTCTATGACCTGTTGCTAAATTGTCTGCTACAATGACGTCGTAATTCATTTCACATAAATGATCGACTGTATGTGAACCGATATAACCAGCGCCACCTAAAACAAGAATGCTCATATAATTACCTCCAGATTCATTTATAAGTACATTATAACTTACTTAGAAAAATTTAAAGTTAGTAAAAATTAAAAACTACACTTTTCTTTGTAGATGTTTTAAGATTGAATATATATTGTAAATTCATGGAACAAGGAATGGAAAAAATGAAAAAGTTCTTTTCGATTTTTGGAACAATTCTTTTATTATTGGTTGCTGTTGCTTTAATCTTTAATCAACCAATCAAAGAATATGCGGTCAAAAGAATTTCTGATCACAATTTGACTACTTTGACTGCTAAAAAAGCTGCTAGTAATGCCAAGAAAAAAGGTGAATTTGATTTTAATAAAGTAAAGCCAATTTCAGCGACTCAAGTTGCCAAAGCTTCAGTGAACAATGATGCAGCGGTAATTGGAAAAATGGCAGTCCCTTCAGTTAACTTACGTTTACCAATCGTTGTTGGTTTAAGTGACAATGCGCTGTCAACTGGTGGCGGTACGATGAAAGAAAATGAGAAGATGGGCAAATCCAATTATGCCTTAGCTGGTCATTATATGACTAATAAGGGTGCACTGTTTTCGCCATTAGAGAATGCTAAAATTGGTGATTTAGCTTATATAACTAATATGAAACGAGTTTATACGTACAAAATTTACTATAAGAAAATCGTTCCACCAACGGCCGTCTATTTGTTAGATGACGTTGAAAATCAGAGCATTTTAACTTTGATAACTTGTGCCGATGGTGGTACTAACCGTTGGGCTTTACAAGGAGCACTTGTGAAGAGCCAACCAGCCAATAAAAATACTTTAGCGGTATTTTCTTAAATACTCCTTAAAAAGTTTTGGAATTAGTTTCAGAACTTTTTTTTTGCATTAAAAAATTGCTATAATTGAATAATTGTTAGTAGGTGATGGATTGACATTAATTAATTGGGAAAAGCGAAAGAATCCCACAAAACAAGAGATAGATAAATTTGCACAAAGTAAAAAGGTTACACCAGTAGTAGCAGAATTATTGCTGGAAAGAGATATCGTTGAAGATAGTGATATTGAAGCTTTTTT
Source organism: Companilactobacillus pabuli (assembly GCF_014058425.1). Taxonomy (NCBI): domain Bacteria; kingdom Bacillati; phylum Bacillota; class Bacilli; order Lactobacillales; family Lactobacillaceae; genus Companilactobacillus; species Companilactobacillus pabuli. The sequence continues at coordinate 1,299,763 of NZ_CP049366.1, read as the reverse complement.
GCACAGTGATGTGACTGAATTACAAGATCCTTTTGGACTTCATGACATGGATAAAGCTTTGGAGTTGATTGATGAAGCCGTCGAATCAGAAAAAAAGATTGCCATCTATGGTGATTACGATGCTGACGGTGTTACTAGTACTTCAATCATGAAATTGACTTTACAAAAACTCGGCAATAAGCCGATTTTTTATGTTCCTGATCGTTTTAAAGACGGTTATGGACCTAATTTGGAACGCTATAAAGAATTAGCCGATCAAGGAATAGATTTGTTGATCACGGTTGATAATGGTGTCAGTGGCAAAGATGAAATCAAATATCTTAAGGACCGTGGCGTTAAAGTAATTGTTACTGATCACCATGATTTGCCGAAAGAATTGCCTGAAGCTGATGCCATCGTTCATCCTAGCATTCCCGGTGCTGAATATGTTTGTCCTTACTTATCTGGAGCTGGGGTGGCTTTTAAGATTGCTGATGCTTTATTAGGCGATGAAGCCTTGCAATTGATTGATTTAGCTGCTATTGGAACCGTCGCTGATGCGGTAGCTTTAAAGGGTGAAAACCGAGTCATCGTTACCGAAGGTCTCAAGCAAATGAAAAATAACAATCACGTTGGTTTGAGTGCTTTATTAGATAAGTGCAAAGTTAGATTGTCCAATGTAACTGAAGAAGATATTGGTTTTCGAATTGCACCTAGGATCAATGCTCTTGGTCGCTTAGAAAATGCCTCTTCTGGAGTTGAATTGCTGACGACGGGTGATGAATCTTTTGCTAAAGAAATCGTTGATGAGACAGAAGATATCAATGCTAGAAGACAAGATTTAGTTGCCAGTGCTTTTGCCGATGCTCAAAATCAAATCCAAGCTCAAAAAGATAATGGTGTAATTGTCTTAAAAGGTAATGGTTGGCACCAAGGTATTTTGGGAATCGTTGCTAGTAGAACGATGGATCAAGAAAATAAACCTGTCCTAGCTACGCAATTTGACGATAATAGCGGTGTCATGAAAGGCTCTGGTCGCTCTCCAGAAGGCTTCAACTTGTTCACTGCGTTAGATAAGCATCGTGACTTATTTACAGCTTTTGGTGGACATGCGCAAGCTTGCGGTTTTTCAATTGAAGAAGATAAGTTAGATGAATTAACGAAATTATTGCAAGATGAACCTTCACAACAGGGTTTTGACCCTAAGGCACCGGTTGTTAAAAATTATGATTTGCAATTAAATATTGCAGATTTGAGTATGGATTTAATCAAGCAAGTTCAACAATTAGCACCTTTTGGAATGGGTAATCCCAAACCTATCATTAAATTAGGCAATGTTTCATTGTCACAGATGCGTTCGATCGGTAAAGATGCCAGTCATTTGAAAACACAAATTACGGATGAACAGCACAGAATCGATGCAATAGGCTTTGGGATGTTTGAAAAAGCCGCTAGTTTAACGACTAATTTATGCGATGTTTATGGAGAATTAGGAATTAATGAGTGGCGTGGCAAAAAGAATCTTCAGTTGATGATCGATGATTTTCAAGTTTCACCACAAGCGCAAGTCCTCGCAGATTTAAAAAATGTTTATTTAGATTATCGAAATAAGGGCTTGTCGACCAAAATCTTAGAACATTTCGATGCAGTAGTCTTCTTTAATGAAGCATATTTAGAAGCAGCCAAGCGTTTCAATGTGAAAACTGATTTAATTATGTATAATGAAAACTGTGATGGTAAGAATGTTTTGATTTATGATCGACCTCACAATTTAGAATTATTCCAAAAATTTATCAAAAATAATAAGACTCAACATACAGCTTTATTTTTCCATACTGATTTGACAAGTAGATACTTGAAGCCTGATATGATAAAGATGAAAGCGCTTTTGAAATATCTTTACTCCCATCAAAATATTACGATGGAGGGGATGGATTTAGTTGCCAAATACTTGAATATGCAAAAAAATGACGTAGATTTTTATTTAAAAGTGTTTTTTGAGTTAAATTTTGTTAAAATAGTAAATGGTTTTGTTGAAAAAGCAAATGCTTCACAACAACGTGAATTAATCGAATCTCCGACTTACTTGAAGAGATTACAGCGTAATGACGTTGAAAAAATATTAATTGAATCTAGTTTTGACGATTTGTTATCATGGATGAGTGATTACGATTGTCACTGTTAGATTGAATGGGGAATTTAAAAAAATGGATATTGATTTTAAGAAATACGTAGCTAATGTTCAAGATTTTCCAGAACCTGGTGTACTATTTCGAGATATTTCACCATTAATGGCTGATGGCAAGGCATATGCTGCCGCAACCGATAAGATTGTGGAATATGCAAAGAGCCGTGGAGCCGAAATGATTGCTGGACCAGAAGCCCGTGGATTTATCGTGGGTTGTCCAGTAGCTTACAAGATGGGCATCGGTTTTGCTCCTGCTCGTAAAAAAGGTAAGTTGCCTAGAGAAACAGTTTCTGTTTCTTATGATTTGGAGTATGGTCAAGCATCACTTTATATGCAAAAAGATGCTATCAAGCCAGGTCAAAAAGTCTTAGTAGTAGATGATTTGATGGCAACTGGTGGTACTTTAGCCGCTACGATCAAGTTGATTGAAAAATTAGGTGGTATCGTAGTTGGAACGGCCTTCTTAATTGAATTAACTGATTTGCACGGTCGTGATAAAATTAAAGGGTATGACATGTATACTCTTATGCAATACTAATATAAAAAGGCTTAGGCCTTTCTTATGGAGAGTTGGCAGAGTGGTAATGCATCGGACTCGAAATCCGACGAACCTGTTTTATAGCAGGCGCGCAGGTTCAAATCCTGTACTCTCCTTAAAATACAAAAAATAGAACACCTTTGTGTGTTCTATTTTTTTGTTTAAAATGTATCAATCTATTGATGAATATGGGATTTTATGAGTTATTAAAAAATAGAAATTTTCTTATTTATTCTAAGTGATTTAAAGCATATTGGGCTTCTTCTTCAGTAAATTTTTCACCGTAAGTTGACGTTAATTGTTCTTTGACCGAATCCTTGGACATATGTTGGTCGTTATAATATACCTTTGCCTTAGCTAAGGCGTTTTTATTATAGTTTGCTTTCAGATTGTCAACGGCATATTGAGCTTCCTCTTCAGTAAACTTTTCTCCAGAATCCGAGGTTAATTGATCTAGGATACCTTGTTTTGACATGTGTTGATCTTGTGAATATGATTTTGCCTTAGCAAGGGCATTTTTCTTATAGTTTGCTTTTAAATTATTCATTGCATAGTTAGCCGCTTTTTCACTAAAACCTTCTCCTGAATCTGACGTTAATTGTTTATAAATAGAATCTTTAGACATATGCATAATATTTGAATAATTTTTTGCCTTTATTAGGGCATTTTCGTACTCTTTTGGAGTTTGCTTTTTCTTAACTTGTTCTGTTTTCATAGAACTACTAGAACTTGTTGAAGAGCTGTTTCCCTTCGGAACAATAATAAAAATTACAATAACTATTAATAACCAAAACCACCATTTTTTAAAAAATGGTTTCTTTTTTCGCATGTTCCTTTGACTTCGCATATTGAAGTTTCCTCCTAAATATATTTTCAGCTTTTTGGGTCATCAGAATTTGGACTATTAAACATAGTAACCGAATTCATAAATAAATTTATTACATATATATAATACTACGATAATTGACTTTTAAAAACATTGTGATGAAGTATATGGAATTCAAAAAAACGATCCTACTAAAAATTGATTTTTAGTAGGACCGTCTGATTATGATAAAGCAATTAATTAAAAGGTAGAGTTAAGGGATTTTAAGAAAGATTACTTATCATTAAATTCTTCTTCTTCATTAGATTGAATACTACGCAATTTAGAAATTGGTCTTAATAACATCTTTTTCGAAGTTGTTACTTGGCGCACGTGAGAGTCTGGTTCATTATGATGATGCAAAAAGAATAAGTCGGCTGCAATTATTGAAGCTGTCAAAAAAGTATTTAACTGTAAGATCCGTTTGAATCTCTTTTTCAATATTAATTCCTCTTTTTAGCTAAACTATAGCATATTTTAGTCGTACCATTTTAATTCTTTGGTATTTAAAAATACTGAACGACCTAAACGGCTGCCATCAAGATAAATAATTGAACTGAGGCCTTCCATGTAATCGTTAGGAGAGATATCAAGTACTTTGAGCACTTCTGATAAAGAAATACGTTGAACAGTAGCCACAATGAATTCTCGCTTTTTATCGCTGAGTTTTTTAAAGTTAGGATTCACATAGATTTCTAATTGATTATTTTTTAAATAGTTAATGTTTTTTACGTAAGTCATCCATGAATTTTCCTCGATGTTGTTTTTTTTCTGAGGATGTTCTCTAAATTCATAAATTTTCTTGTTGAGTGCGTGATTGATTTTTTTGATTTTGTTGGATAAATGATTATCTCTTTTTTCCTCGATAGACAGATTGTCTGTTGAGTCTTTTTTGCTCGCATAAACGTTATTAGAAAGACCAATAAAAGTAGTCAAAGCTAGTAGATTAAGCAAAATGAGCTTTATTTTCATTAATTTACTCCTAATTATTTTGCACCATTATAGCCGAAGTAAAAAGGAGTATTCCACACGAATTTGATATATTATTTCAATCGAATTTTTTTAGGAGGGTACGATTATTTAAATAAAAAAAGACCACCTCAAAGTGACCTTCTTTAATGAAAGAGATATCTGTGAATAGATTTTTCTAGGTTTTAAATGTAATATCTCTATCGATATATATTATATAACAAAAATATGATAATGTAATATGCCAAATAAATATAAAAAAAGAACGTTGCGATAAGGTAGCGTTCTTTTGGTTAGGAGAATATTCTATAGAAGAATCGTACTAATGAGAATTTTAGTTTTAATATTGCATATTTTGGGATTCTCCTAACAAATTTATTATATTACAAATCACTGAAAAATAAGTAAAAACTTTGCAAAAATATAAAAGAAAGCGTTATTAAAATATAATAATTACTATATAAAAATATATTAAGTATTATTTAAGCTTTTTATCGTTTTGTCGCTGCTTTAATTGCTTGATTTCCTGACGCATTTTTTGATTTTCGGTTTCTATTTTATCTAGCTTAGATAAAATTTGTTCTAGCTTATCATCATTTTCATGGTTGTGTTCGCTAGTAAAGTAACTGGTGATGGTACTAGTCAAAGTTCCAATGAAGCCGATACCGATGATCATCAGAGAGACAGCTGCCAGTCTTCCTGCCAAAGTTTGTGGCGCAACATCACCGTAACCAACAGTAGATGCCGTCACGATAGCCCACCAGAAAGAGTTGCTTAAAGAAGCTTTTTCGGCTAGTGAATAAGTGATAGCAGACGTCACTAAGACGATTCCACAAATAATCAATAAATAAATGAAACCATTGATTCTTAAAAACTTTTTAGCGTTCTTTTGCATCTTGCCGGCAGTTCCAATCAAGCGAACGAGGGTGAATATTTTGGAAAAACGGATAATATGAAAAACTCGGAAGAATCGAAAAATATTAAAAATTGTAAAGAAAGGCATGATCGCTAAGAGATCAACGATATTGTGTCTGAAAAAACGCATTTTATTTTTTGCTAAAGCCAATCTTCCAAAATAATCAAAACCAAAAATTAGTAACGTTGTAAAATCGATTTCGATATATGGTGATTTGGAAATATCAAAACCGGGAATAAAACTCAAAACTAAAATTACCAATGATAATAATCCTGCTAAAACAATAACGACGTAGTAACTATCTGAATGTAAGAATCGATTGAATTTTTGCATAATTTGCCCCTTAACCTTACTAATTTGTAATATAGCACTAACAGTTGTGTCAGGTATATTTACAAGCCTTAGTGAAATTTGGATAATGTGAAATATTGATAAAAGAGGAGATTATGTATGCAACAATTCACACCGAGTATTTCTCATAAGGCGATGAATCGCGAAACTTTTAAAATCATCTTAATGGGGTTGATGGTTTTAGATCATATCGAATATTTTATTTCCCCATATTTAGCAGATTTCTTTCATATTATTACTAGAGTTGTGGCTGTGGGATTTGCGTATTTAGTAGTAGAGGGAATGCATTACACTCACAGTCGTAAAAATTATCTAACACGTTTGATTGGTTGGAGTATTTTTATGGCGTTGGGGAATTGTTTATTAAATATATTTGTTTTACGACAACCAAATCAAATGTCCATCTTAGGGGATAATATTTTTGCCACCTTAGCTTTAGGATTAATAGTAATTTGGCTTTGGGATAATCAAGTTCAAGACTTAAAAGCTAAGAAAAAATTACAGATTCTGTCAGTAGTTTTATTGATTTTTAGCATCGTACCGATTTTTGAAGGTAGCATGGTGGTAGTGCCATTTATGTTTATTACGCAATTAACGCATCAAAATATTAAAAAGAGAAATTTATTTTACATAGGTTTAATGGTATTTCTAGCATTAATTGAATTGCCAATGGCTTTAACTGTTCCAATTAACAATTCTTTGATGCTATTTGACAGTATTGCTATGAATGCCAGCGATATTTTCTTTATTTTAATAATTCCATTTTTACATTTCTACAATGGTAAAATCGGACCACACAGTCGACAATTGAAGTACTTATTTTATATTTTTTATCCCGCTCATCTATGGTTAATTCATCTAATTATGAACGCGCTATGATAAACTATTTGCAGTAGCTCTGGAGGAATTAAGATGAAGCAAATAGTAACAGGAATCGTAGCGCACGTTGATGCAGGTAAGACGACTTTGTCAGAAGCCTTATTGTATCAAACGGGTGCACTTAGAAAATTAGGAAGAGTCGATAAGGGGAGCGCCTTTTTAGACCCAGATGCTTTAGAGAAAAAGCGCGGAATCACGATTTTTTCTCATCAAGCTAATTTACAATATCAAGATTTGAAATTGACACTCTTGGACACTCCAGGACACGTCGATTTTGCCTCCCAGACAGAACAAGTCTTGAGTGTTTTGGACTATGCGATTTTGGTGGTTTCAGCGACTGATGGCGTGCAAGGATATACGAGGACCTTGTGGCGACTATTAGATCATTATCAAGTACCAACTTTTATTTTTGTGAATAAAATGGATGCATTAGGAACTGACCAACAACAAATTTTGAATGATTTACAAAATAATTTGGCTAGTGGCTGTATTGATTTTGAATCTGACAATTTCAATGAAGATGTAGCAATGACTGACGATAATGTTTTAGAACAATTTTTAGATAGTGGAGAATTGATAGATACAACGGTTCAAAAATTGATTCGCCAACGTAAAGTCTTTCCTTGTTTCTTTGGTTCAGCTTTGAAAATGGAAGGTATTGAAGAATTTTTACAAGGAGTTCGGCGTTTTTCAATAGAAAGCAATTATCCAGAAGAATTTGGTGCTAAGGTTTTTAAAATTTCTCATGATGGTAACGAGCGTTTGACTTGGGTCAAAGTTACTGGTGGAATGCTTGAAAATAAAGCTGTTTTATATAATGAACAAAAAGCTAACCAACTAAGAGTTTATGATGGCTCAAAATTTGATTTAACTCAGAGTTTAATCGCAGGAGAAGTTTGTGCAATTACGGGATTGTCCGATACTTATCCGGGATTAGGTTTAGGAAAACAAATTAACAGTGAAAAACCGACGATTCAACCAGTTTTAAATTTTGCTTTGGATCCCAAAGACAACGATATTCACCAATGCTTGGAAGCACTGCGTCAATTGGAAGATGAAGATCCACAATTGCATGTTCAATGGTCGAGTCACTTACAAGAAATTCGAATCCAAGTTATGGGACAAGTACAATTAGAAATTATTCAGCAGTTATTGTTAGATCGATTCAATTTAGATGTTGGTTTTGGTGAGGGAAGTATCTTATACAAAGAAACTATTACGCAACCAGTTGAAGCCGTGGGACATTTTGAACCTTTGCGTCATTATTCCGAAGTTCATCTATTATTAGAACCGGGACCAATCGGTAGTGGTTTAAAATTTGCATCGAATTGTAGTTTGGATGTTTTGGCCAGCAACTGGCAACATCAAGTTTTGAGTAATCTGCAGTCGAAGGAACATTTAGGTGTACTGATTGGGGCACCTATTACTGATATGAAAATCACTTTGATTGGTGGGAAAGCTAGTAATGTTCATTCAGTTGGTGGAGATTTCAAAGAGGCAACTTGGCGAGCAGTCAGACAAGGCTTAATGGAGTTAAGAGATACTGGCAGTCAATTGTTGGAACCATGGTATCAATTCCGTTTGGAAGTACCACAAGATCAAGTTGGTCGGGCTATGAATGATATTCAACAGATGAATGGAACTTTTGAAAATCCAGAAATGGTTGATGAATCAGATTTAACGATAATTTCAGGGACAGCACCGGTAGCAACAATGCAAGGCTATTCGCAAACCGTTAACTCATACACTCATGGTTTAGGGAATTTGGAATGTGTTGTACTTGGTTATCAGGCTTGTCACAATGCAGAAGAAGTCATTGAGAATCGAGATTATGATCCGGTGTCAGACTTGGAAAATACTCCTGATTCAGTATTCTGTGCTCATGGAGCCGGCTATCCAGTTTCTTGGGATGAAGTCCCACAAATGGCTCATGTGCCTTATTTATATCCAATAAAAAAATGATTCCAATTACGGAATCATTTTTTTAATAGAAATTATTATTAGCATATTCTTCACCAGCAGAATTTAACATTTCCTGCCAAGAAGAAAAAATAGTTGATTTTTTTACATGTTTTTCCCAAGCATCAAGCGGTAGACGTTCTAAGGCCCTTTGACTAGTCACACCAATCGACTCGAAAAATTCTTCAATACAGAAGAATTGCGTATTTTCTTCCATGAATTGATTGGTAAAGTAATGAGTGAATTGAATTTCTTTTAAATCATTTCTAATCTGACATTCTTGTTCGATAAGCTCCAGTCTTTGTTTGGTTTGCATAATAACTAATCCCCTATAAAAAATTATTTACTATTCATTAATAAGTATATCAAATTTGATATATAAAATTACCATCTTTGTCCGGAACTTGGTAAAATTTATGTAAAGGATTTAAAAGGAGGTTTTAACCGTGTATAAAAAAATATTAGTAGCTATCGATGGTAGTCAAAGTTCATACAATGCCTTGAATGCAGCGATTGATATGGCTAAACAATTTAAATCAGCCTTATATTTAGTTTCAGTCGTAAATACAGCTAATTTGCCGATGAATGTTGGTGTTTCTTATGCACCTGGGTTAGTTAACGATTTAAAGGCTAGTGCTCAAAAGGATTTAAACAAAGCAACAGACATCGCCAAACAAGCCGGAATCTCACCTTATGTCCAACTCTTAGATGGAGAGCCTAGAGAACAATTGACTAGGTTTCCTAAAGAAAATGATATTGATCTGATTGTCATGGGAAAGACTGGTACTAATTCGTTTACTAGAGTATTTGTTGGATCAGTCACACGTTATGTTTCTGAACATAGTAATATTAATATCTTAATTGTGGTTTAAAAATAATCCTATCAGAGTGTCGTTACTCTAATAGGATTATTTTATTTCTCTTGGTTTAACAGTTCTTGAACTTCATGTTCATTGTGAGCCAACCAACCACAAGCACCAGCAGCGATAGCACCAACTAGGTCATCTAAGAAGACGTTGATTTTTCCGGTAGATTTATCGTTCAATTTGCCTAGAACACCATGCTTCAATTTGTCCACGTAACCATAATTAGTTACTGAAACTGATCCGTAAAGACTGGCTAAAGTGATTGCCATATTTTCATCGATACCGTAAGTCGACTCATCAGTTTCCATTATTCGTTGCATGGGAGCAGATAAGAGACCTTTTTCAGCTAAAATATCGAGTTCAATTCCGGTCATGATGGCATTTTGAGCTTCACGTTTGTGGAGGACTTTATTGATAGCGTGAATAGAAACTTCTTCATCAAGTCCTTTAACGTAATCTTTTTCTAGGAACATAACGATTTCAGCAATGTCCTTTAATTCAACGCCACGATCCTTCAAATTACGAATAATGTGGTCGTAGTACTGCTTATCTAATTCTTCATATGAAACCAATTTATTTACTCCCTCTCTATTTTTCACTATTCCATTCGGCTTTAAATTCGTCGAGAAAATCAAGCATGTATTGATGGCGTTGCTCGGCAATTTTTTTGGCTGTAGGAGTATTCATCATACTAGTTAATTTTAATAATTTCTCGTAAAAGTGATTAATAATCGTCTCATCAGATAAATTACGATATTCTTTTTTATCCATTTTTTCTCGAGGTAAAATTTTTGGATCATAAATCGTTTCAGAGTTAGCACCACCATAGTAAATTGCACGGGTAATGCCAATTGCTCCAATAGCATCTAGTCTGTCAGCGTCTTGAACAATTTGTCCAGCAAGGGATAATTTTGGAGGATTTTTGCTCAAAGATTTACTGAAGGATAAGTTGTGAGTGATGTAAAGTATTTCATCGATTTGTTCAGGTGTGAAATCCGTTGCTTTTAAAAATTGGCGGATCTCAGTTTCTAATTTTGCCGGATCTTTGACTAGTTTGTCATCGGCTACATCGTGCAAGTAGGCAGCTGATAAAGTAATGACTGGATCGGCCGTTTCTGTTTTTAATAATTTTTGAACCGTTTTGATGACTCTTTGAATGTGATCAAAATTGTGACCAGTTGAATCATTTTTCATCTTATTGTAAGAAAATTCTTTTACTTTTGAAAGTTGGTTTTGATTTGTCATTTCCTCATCCCTCATTATCAGAATAATTCTATTGTCACACAAAAGGTCTTTTATTTAAAATAAAGAAAAAGTTTGGTATATTATATATGTGTTTAAACAAAGTCTAGGAGGCACAATATGAACTATATCAATAAAGAAATTCCTGATTTTACTGTTAATGCTTATCAAAAAGGGGAGTTGAAGACTTTTAACAAGTCAGATCTGCTCGGCAAATGGTCAATCCTTTTCTTTTATCCAGCCGATTTTTCATTTGTTTGTCCAACTGAATTGAGCGATTTGCAAGATTCTTATGACGACTTCAAAGCTGCCAACGCTGAAATTTATTCATGTTCAGTTGACAGTCAATTTTCACACATGTCTTGGGCTCAAACGACTGATACCATAGGTAAGATTCAATATCCAATGTTATCGGATCAAAAACACCAATTGACTGATTTCTTCAATATTTTAGATGAACAAAGTGGTCAAGCTTATCGTGGTGTCTTTATAATTGATCCAAAGGGACTTATCAAATCTTACACAATCAACGCTATGGGAATTGGACGTAATGCTCGTGAAATTTTGAGAACCTTGCAAGCTGCTCAATTCGTCGAAGCACATGGCGATAATGTTTGTCCTGCTAATTGGCATCCTGGGGAAGAAACAATCAAACCTAGTGGCGACTTAGTTGGTAAAATTTAAAAGCATATATATTGAAGCTACATGCCGATTTGGGCATGTAGCTTTTTTGTTATAACGGTAAAATCGCTGAAGTCTAGACCGTTACAACAAGATATAGTGTTACAAAAAGGTAAAAATCAATATCTTGTATCAAATGATAAATTACTATCGCATCAACAAAGGTAAACGCTTTACATCGATATGGCTTCATGATGCCAAATATTTCGGCTCGCAATTTGGTTTCAATTGGTGGTATGATTTTAGCTGTCGTTAAATTTGTATTTGAATATAAATACAGTTTGAGGGATAAATTAATTTGATTGAATTTGGTTATTAATTAATCGATTTCAATCTAAGAGGAGATTGAACCATGAGCATTTTCAACCCAAGATGGTATGTTGAACAAATGAAACATTGGAGTTTCAGAAGTTACATGCTATTAATGTTTGGTCTAGGGGCCATTACTGCATCAACACTTTCACACCAAATCACAGGTATTGCTATTTGGACTTGGTTAGCCGGTACGCTTGGTTTTACTTGTACCGTAGCGATTACTAATGCTAAGCCTTTAAACGGTGTCTTAGGACTAGTTTCAGCACTTATTTACATTTTCGTTGCTATCAACGCTAAGAACTTCTCAGATGTTGTTTTGCAATTAAGTTATATTGTATTATTGGATATTCCAGTTTTGATCAGTCCACAATGGGCTAAGGATGCTGAAAAGCATATTCATGGATTAACTGGTAAGAAATGGCTTTTAACAGCTGTCTTCTTCTTTGTTGTTTGGGGTCTATTGTACTTGATGGATACTAATTTATTCATCAGTCCACGTCCTATCATCGATTCAATATCAGCCGCTATTGGCTTTACAGGCGCTTTGTTGTGTACTTTGCGTTTCCGTGAACAATACTATTTCTGGACAGTTCAAGGTGTTATGTCAATCGTACTTTGGGGTGTTACAGCAACTCAAGGTGACGCTAGTCCAGTCTTGTTCTTGACATACATTATGTACTTCATGAACGATATGATTGCCTTCTTTGATTCACACATCCACTGGTTCCACAGTGACGCTAACGAGAATCGTGCTCGTGATGAAAAAGTGGCTAACGAACAAGCATAAATAAAATTTGCAATTAATTTGTAAAATAGCTTATGATTATTGAGCAACAAATTATAAGTGGGTAGATTTATGCGAGTAAAAAAGTATGTTAAAGTTATTCTTTCTATTGCAATTGGGGTTGCATTAGTAGCTGATATTGGTGGTAGTGGTTATTTATTCCATTACGCCTTCAGTAAAAATGGTTATAGCAGTAAGCCACAAGGACCATTGTCAAAAGATGATAAGTGGTTCGTGAATTCTAAGACTGAAACTTGGCAACAAACTTCAAAAGATAAACTGAAGTTAAAAGCTAGGTTTTTACCAGCCGAAAAGAAAACTGCTAAAACTGTCGTTGTGATTCATGGTTATGGTACAGGCAGCAGTTACATGGGTGACTACGCTAAAATGTTCCATGATGCAGGTTACAACGTCTTAGCACCGGATAATCGTTCCTTCGGGATGAGTCAAGGGAAATACGTCGGTTATGGTTGGAAAGATCGTGACGACATTATGAACTGGATCAAGCAGATTAATCAAAAATTTGGTCAGAAATCAGAGATTGGTTTGTTTGGAGTCAGTATGGGAGCAGCAACGGTAATGTACACTTTGGGTAAACATCCAAGTAATGTAAAATTTGCGATTGCTGATTGTGGATATTCCACTATCTCAGGTGAGTTGAATTATCAAATTAAAGATATGTTCAATTTACCAAGTTTTCCACTCGTACCAACGGCTAGTTTATATGGCGATGCTCTAGCTGGTTATAATTTTTATCAAGCAAGTACTAAGGATACTTTAAAGAACAACAAAGTACCTTTGTACATCATTCACGGTTCAAAAGATAAATTTGTTCCAACTGAGAATGCTTATAAGAATTACCAGTACGACAAAGGTCCAAAGAAACTCTGGATAGTCAAAGGAGCAGGACACGCCGAAGCTAAAAAGGTCGCCGGTCAAAAGTATGTTACTAATACGATCGACTTTGCTAAAGAGTACTTTAAATAGAAAAAAGGTAAGTAAAATGGTTTTTAGACCAATTTTACTTACCTTTTTATTTGTTTATAGCATCGAATGATTTGGTTGGTACTTCATTTTTTTGAACTTTTTCCCATGATAAAACTAAATCTCGTTTTTTATTATAAGTTACTTTGATGAAGTTATCTGGTTTGATAGGGCGGCCAATAGCACTATTAAATTTTAGAAGTTTTTCATTACCATCTTTATCGTATGATTTTTGGCGATAATAGTAAGCACGATAGTCATTGCCTGAGTCGTCTTTTTCAATTACTTCCTGATACGAATCGCCTACAAAAGTATAGTAATCTTCGCCAGCATAATTAGGTACATACCACAATTCATATCCCAAAAATGGTATTAATAAAATTATTCCTACTATTAAGATAGACCCGATTTTTTTACTCATATTTATCCCTCCAAAGCTTATAAGGATAGTATCATGCTTTAAAAAGCTTTGATACTAACGTTTTTGTAAGATTTGTAAGAAATAAAACACAAATATTATAATTGCAGTATATTAATAGTAGAAAAATGTTAGATTACAAATCGAATTTCTCCGTGTAATGATTGAGTTGATCGTGATAATCGATTGAAAGAGCTAGTTTTTTAGCACCATTGATTTGAAAGAAATATCCTTGATTAGGTGCAATTATTAATTGAGCTAAGGGCAGTTTCTCAGAAGAAGTTATTTTATCGATTGTTAATGGTACTTGGCCGATGTTACGAATTTCTAATTGATTGTTATTTTTGGTACAGTTCAAATAAGCTCGACTGACTTGCTGAAGCATTTGATTACGAAACTTTAAAGAGTGAGAAATTTTAAAAAGGGCTATCGAACCGAGAATTACGCCGACTACTAGGGCAACAGCGATGATGATAATGGTGATGTTAAAAATCATTTGCGTTGGAAAAAGCATTTTATCACTTCCATATTAGTATATTTCTAGTATTTCATAATTAACACAATCTTACAATTCTGTCACATAAAACTAACAATTCAGTCATAAAGGTAATCAGATATTTACAGAAAATAAAATAAAGTGAATAATGATAGTCAACAGATATCATAGATATTTGTTAAAAATAAAAAAGTACATGCAATAGTTATGTTGACTCCGTAACTAAATATGTAGCGCTGTGTAGGAAAATGCAACGGTATGTAAAAAAGCCCTTATATCAATGGTATAGGGGCTTTTTTGTGTTCTCTTTTTATTTTAGATATGAAATACTATGTATTAAAATGCACCAAAATGTAACTCTTTGTTGTCACGATGTTGTCACGGTTGTCACTATTATTCTTTTTTGCTTTTGTTTGATGAGTTAGAAATGTCATCCACTTTTTTTAAGGCCTCCATCATTTTATCATCAGATTTATTTGTAGCATGAAGATAAGTATTGATTGTTGTTTGTAGGTTCTTATGTCCTAAGCGCTTTTGAAGGTCTTTGAAAGTCAAATCACTATTGTTGTCTAAAAGAAGTGTTCCATGCGTATGACGAAATCCGTGTAATGTCACATTGTGGTCCAACTGGATATCGTCATTTATCTTTTGCTGCCATCTTCTTGGAACCTCAAGAGAGAAGTTAGATTTAGTTTTTGGATTCATAAAAATTAGCTGATTTTCTTGTTCATCACTTGGACTTTCATTTTGTTGTTGCTTTTTCCACTCATTCAAAATGTCAATGGTTCTTGGATCAATAATCAGGTTTCTGATTTCGTCATTCTTAGTGGACTGAATTTTGTATCCTTGACGGTCAATCCGAACAAGTGCCTTATTAACACGTAGCATATCGTTTTTTAAGTCATTCCACTTCAAAGGTAGCATTTCTTCACGTCGCAATCCTGTGAATGCTAGTAGACGAAAAAAAGCATATTTTTCGAAATTATAATTTTTTGCATGATTCAAAAACTTCTCTTGTTCTTCAATTGTATAAAAGTTTCTGTGATTATAATTTTTCTTTGCTTTCTCTTTATGCTTAGTTTTTTTGGGTACATCTAATTTATCCATTGGATTAATTGATATATAATCACGCCTTAAAGCCTCTTTAAAAATTAAATTAGCATAATTAAACACTTCTTTGTAGTGAACTAAATTACTTACCCATTTATTTAAAGCTTTCTGACATGTATTAACATCAATGTCTTTAATATATTTGTCTCCAAAATGGGGAAGTACGTTGCACTTGAATAGGCTCTTAGTTTTATAAAAAGTTGATTCTTTCACAGTGTTTTTATAGCTTTTTAGCCAATCCTTGTAGATCTGATTGAATTTTACATAACCTCCGTGTTCATTATAGTCATCATCTAAAATCTTCTTTCTGAGGTTAATATATGCTATTTCAGCTTCTTCGACTGTATAGAAACCACGTCGAGTAGTTGTGTGTGTGTCATCGACCCTTATAGCAAATTTATATCTAGTTTGGCCATTCTTTAGAACATAGGGTTTTATTGTTTTTGAAACTCGCTTTTTAGGCATAAAATACAACCTTTCATAAAAACGCAAGAAATCACGTTTTTTAATTTTATATGTATGTAATTGGTACACTTAAATAATTAATTTTCGAGAAAGCAGGAGATATTTTGAAATTTAGGGGCACATATGTTCTTTTAACATTAAAAATAAAAAGCCAAATTGTAGGCTTGATATTATGGTAATAAATAATTATTGTTGTTGTAATGGAAGGTAGATAAAAATGAAAAAAGTTGAATTATCTAAAAATGAAATTAGTTATTTAGCAAATATTCTCAATGAAAAGATTTCTTATTATAATGATGATTTATATTACGATGAAGATGATAAACCATTTTATTTTATGCCTGATGGCAGTATTTCATATGACAGTTTTGAATTAAATGATTTACCAGTGGCAAATGGTATTTTAAAGAAGCTATACACTCTGTAGGTAAATACCATTATAAATATCAACAATTCCTTGAAGCAGGGTGTCACAGAGTCCCTTATTAGAATAACCACTATTAAAATGGTCAACTGAGTTTCTTAAAAGGAACATTGCCTCAAGTTGGCTTCTTTGTCTATCATCAAATCTCGGCAAGCATTTTGATAATGCATTAATATAATTAGTTTTTGTTGGCCCTTTTCCTAGTTGTCTAAGAGGACGTTGTGGATTGGCTTCAGAAGGTGTCCATGTTTTATCTAAATTTGCTATGGTTAGATAAAGAAGGTGCTCTATAACACTACCAATTCCTGTACTTGCAACAAACCACATGCCACTCTCATATGCTTTAAGACAATCTTCTAATTCATAGGTGAATTGATCATCATTTATATTTGATTTTATTTCATTGAAATGGTATCTGTCTGTGAAATATTTTGATTTAACAAAATTTAAATTGGTTTGAGAAAATAAATTTTCACTTAGTGATTTTTTAGATAATTTATACTCGTTATCAGCAAAATTAGTCGCATATTTTGAAATGTCGCTATCTTTAAGGTTAAAACGAGCAATTAATTCCTTCATTAGTGAGCTTTCTACTAATGTTGGAGTCCTTATTAAATTATTTTTAATCAAATATTTTAGATTGTCTTTTACGTCATATAAACTATCGTATTCAAAATTCTTTGTTTTCTTATATAAATCTAAGTAAGTTAATTCATCTTTGCCCGTTGTACTTGGTTCAGCAAAGAATATAATCCCTTGTACAATGTCATTATCTGAAGAAGTATGTGTGAGAATAACATTGAAATGCAGTTTTTGACTTTTCCATGAGAATATATTTTGCTCTTCAGAAGGGTCAATATATTTAGCTCGCTGTTCGTATTTATCTTTGAGCACTTTTAAAAATTCCAATTTTCCATCATTTGTGGATAAATCCATTATATTCCTCCCTTATCATGCCACGGCATGACTTTTATATGCCCAAAATTCGTTTCTTTTAAGATTGACTAAAATAAAAAGCCGTTTCCGGCCATTAATTAATTTAAATTTAAAGTGATGTCATAACTGTGGTTAGCATTTTCATCTTCATAATCATCTGTATCGTAGTAAGCATCAAACTTAAGACGTAATGTCTTCATATCACTGATTTTACTTAGCTTTTCAATAGGAAAGAGGATATCACCTTGTTTTGTAACACCCTTGGAGATTTCTCCCGCCCAATTTTCTTTATAACCTTTTACAGTGTCAAGAACAGCATCTACTTGTTGTCCGTCGTTTGTTACTAAGGTACCTTGATCAGGATAAGTCGTAATGTCTCTGTTAGCTGCGACACTCATATGAATGATAATATAGCCCTCAGCTTTAGTATTTGAGTCATCATCTGAAGTGTATGGATTCAATTTAAAGATAGATACCTTTGAGACTTTAATGTTGGCTGGTTGCCAAGAGTTATCATTAAATGAAACGTCATAAGATTTTTGATCTAAAATCTTGTGATTATCGTAATTGATATCCAAGGTATCTTTATTTGAAGATGATTTTGCACCTTTTTCTGTTTGTGTTGTAGTGTGTCCAGATGCCTTATTAGAAGTATCATCATCAGATGAACTTCCGCCGCCACCAATCATTCCAAAAATAATAACAACTAAGACAACGACAATTAACCAAAACCACCAAATTTTATAGAATGGTTTACCTTTGTTCATATTAATTTACCCCCTTAGCATTTTTTGATGGGTGATGTAGGAATACGAATACAGTTCCAACGATTAATACAACCATAGCAGGGAATGCCATAGCACCTGACAAGAAGAATAGAGCATTACCAATAATTCCTAGAACAGGTCCAACAATTGAAATATTGTGTTGTTTACTTTGAATTAGAGCAATAACATTAATAATTAAACCGATTGCGGCCATAACATAGAAGAATGTTCCTGCGCCGTTTGTCATACTTGTACCATCAAATGCATCACTTGCAGCCGTACTAAAAATAACAGGCCATGAAACTGCAAACAAAACACAGTTAATAATATCTAGAATCCCAGTCCAGATGTTTATTTTTAGATTTTTCATAATAAAAAAATCCCCCCTAAATATAATTTCAGCTTTTAACGTCATCAGATTTTGGACCATTACTATCTTGATTTTACTCTAATTCTAGCCATATTAAATCCACGTCTTAAATCAAAGTTATATCCTTTATAGTCAAAGTTTTCCCCATATTTAATCTTATATGTATCTAGTGCGTTCCAAATATAATCGATATCACATTCAAAATAATCAGCTATATCCCAAGGTGTTGCAATACCTTTTTTAAAGCAATCAATTAATCCATCAAGGCTAACGATCATCATATAGCCAAATTGACGTGCTTCGTGTTCTTGTTTTTGATCATACAATGTTGATTCCTTTCGAATATCACCAGACGTTGTTTTCCAATGTCCAATTTCCTCAGCCAAATCCTGAAGATTTTGCCTGTAATCTCGATTAGAGTTTATATAAACCTCATTATTAAATATGTATGCTCCCTGAAAAAGTGGCATTCTGTTGGTAAATGTAAATGATAATTCAGGATAATTACTCATTAACTTTTCTAGTTTGTTCAATAAAATCAGTCCTATTTATTGTTTCTCTTCTTGTTTCTAACATAGTCGGCAAAATCATCCACCTGTTTTTGTTCTTCTGGAGATAAGTCTGAATATTTTTTATCCAAATGAGCCGCCATTAATTCTGGTTCATTATCTGAAGGAGGGAGTGGATTATTAGTTCTACCACTCATGTAATCTAAAGTTACATTATAAAGATCAGCAAGTTTGTTTTGAGAAGAAATATCTGGTTCACGTTTACCTTGTTCCCACGAAGCATATGTAGTAGGAGCAACACCGATTTTTACTGCTGCTTCTTTTTGTGTCATTTTTGTTTGACTTCTTAAAAGTTTTAATCTTTCAGCAAACATGTTAATCACCTCGATATAAATATACTACACAAATTGTGTATTTAAATTAAATTACACAAAAAGAGTAGAAACTCTTTACAATACACATAATGCGTAGTATATTATAAACATAGCAACACGATATGTGTAGAAAGGAGAAAGAAATGAAGCAAAGAAAATGGTTAAAAGAAATACGTGAGCAAAAAAATATGACCCAATTAGAATTTTCAGAGCTTCTGAATATTCCAGTAACTACGTATGCTTCATGGGAACAAGGAGTAAGAAATCCAAGTATCGATAAAGCAAAAGATGTATCTGAAATTTTAGGAATTGATTGGACTATTTTTTTTGAACACGAACTACTCGAAATGAGTAGAAAGTAATTTATTACCTTTTTTGTTCTATGCATAAAGTGTAGCAATGAATTACTTCAATTGTAAACAACCGTTGGAGACAAATAAACGAGAAAGGGATGATAACGGTGAAAAATGAAGAAATCGAGTTATTAAAAGAATTAAAGAATGAATTAATTAAAACTCGAAGAATGATTTTCTTTATACATTGTCAAAATTATTACGATAAATATGGTATTTATCCTGATGCACTATATGAAGTTGATCCTGAAGAATTAAAAAAAGTCGGTATCAATTTAGATACCGACAAAGATATTTACAACTATCAGAAGGAATCAAGAAAATGAAAACAAGTAAACCGAAAATTAATATTGATGTTCATTTAAATTCTTTAGATGAACAAAAAGGGTTGCTACTTCAGATTCTCTAAGGAGGTAGTAGAGATGATAGACCAAGGTGAAGAATACTTTATATTTTCATCAGCAAGAAGATTCAAAACATATGAGGACGCAAGTGATTTCCGAGATAAATATTTTCCTGGAGAGCCAGTTATGACACTTCTTTCACGTGAAAAGGCAGAGAAACTTCTTTTGTCTCGGAAAAAACAAAACCACGCTTTGGACGTAAACACTTTGGAACGAAACGTGAATGACGAAGGCGACCAAGTAAATTATGAGGTTGAGCAAGCTTCATCAAAACTATCCCATTTTCGCATGGTTCCTTGGAATGAAAAATTAAATCCAGTTGAACAAAACCGTGTGATTGTACGGTTCCATAGTTGGCCTGTGGCAGCCATACTGCAATTGGTTCATTGGATATTCCGTCGGCATTAACGGGAGTAATTGATTCAGCCTTTATACCGTTTAAGTTATTCATGCTGTTAAATGTGAGATTTGTGTAATAAAAAACTTCATGAGTATTTAAAGTTACTCTGAGATCAAAAAAACTTACATCATCTTCTGAAGGATTAATAAGCCACACAGATAAACGCTGAGTACTTGATTTTTTATTAACTAGGGAAGTTCCATTATTTAGGCCAATTTCAGAGATTCGTTGAGTTTTTTCGTCAGCTCGCACAATTAGCTTTGAATGTTCCTGTTTCCAAGCTATAAAGCCAGCTATTGCAGTAATAATCGCAATCCATTGAGTAGATATTTGTTTTATAAGCCAATCAATCATTTTTTACCTCGTTAAATGGGAAAAGGTTTAATTGTTTTATCTTAGTTAGATTCATGTTATTCACTACCTTTCTTATTCAAATTATAGACGTTATGTCTGAATACGAAAGAGCCTTAAAGGAGGTGATTGTTTTGAACGATGTGGATATTTTCGCAGAGTTTTTAACAATGAAATATGAGAAAAATATAAGTCCTGGGCAATTAGCAAATGCCGCAGGCGTCAGTGAACGAAGTACATACGATTGGATGTATAACAAGCATATTCCAGACAAGTATTTGGATTCAATCACTTCATATTTTAAAGATGGATTCTTTACTTACGCTGTAATTTGCTACAAATACAATTATCCGTTTATTGATTTTAGAAAGAGATACCGAAGTGATTCATTATCAATGATTCTTGCTTGCGTTAAAGAAGCTCACGAAAGTGATTTAGCTTTTAACGATTTGGAAGAAATCCTTAGTCAGGTTGAAGATGATGACACTGTTAGATATTCCAGGGATGTTAAAGAAGTAACAGAGTCAGCGGCAATATCCTTTATAATCTCGATTCAATTGGGATATGAACGACACATGACACCAAAACTAGTAATGATTGAAGGTCGAAAATAATGGCAAAAGCAAATGAATTCTTAACCGTCGATGAAGCTGCAGCATATGCATTGGTTAAGCGTAGAACCATCTACAACTGGTTACATCAAGGCTTGCCAAGTTACAAGTTAGGCAGACGTCGTATTGATCCAGATGATTTAGATGAGTTCATCAGTAAGAAAAAACAAAATATTTTAATTTAAGGAGTTTTGATTATGTTTGATCCAGAGGAATACAAGAGACAAAGAAAACTAGCAAAGAGCTCTTTCAAAATTGAACAGGTTCCAGAAAAGACACTATTACTAATCAAACAAGGGTTCTCAAACATGGAGGAATCATTTGATACGCAAATACCTGAAGAACTCATTTACGAATGGTCTGAAGCTGATTTAAATGCAAGCTTGATTCGTTCAGAAAAGGATAAATATACGTACAGATTCACATTTTAGGAGGTGATTTGAATGATTACATCAGATATTATTTTTGGCTTTGGGATGTTTACCATCGTTGGTTTAGGTATTGGATCAGTTGCCGAAGAAGAAGGCGGTTTTCTTAATTTATTTGATATTGATGATAAGAAACGTAAATCAGTTCAAAAGTTTTGGCACAAGCATCTTGATTCATTATTTGGCAAAACTGATAAGGTCACTACTGATACTTATACAGATCGTACACCTGAAGCCATAAAAAAAGACTCTCTATCCACTAAATAGAGAGTCCAAGGTATTACTAATAATTTATACATTTATTTTAACACAAAAGGAGAATCACACTATGGGTGATTTTAATTATGATAATCATTTATCCGATGAACAAAGCAAGATTGATGAAGATAGCTTATATGAACGTAAGCAAGAAGAATGGGACATTTTAGCAGATAAGGGAGAGGAGTTTTAGACATGTCTAACGAAGTTGAAACTGTTTCAAATGAATTTAGTGTCACATACAAGCCTTCAGAATTAAAAATCAATAACTTCGCTGAATTAAAGGCAAAAGTTCAAAACTTTTCTGATCAGTATAAAGACTTAGTTGCCACTGATGAAAGTTTGGCTGGCGCTAAGAGTGCTAAAGCAGAACTTAATAAATTGGTTAAGGCTATCGATACCGAGCGTAAGAGAATCAAGAAGGAATACAACGAGCCTTATAACGATTTCAAATTAAACATAGATGACCTTCAAACTATATTGAAACAGACCATTGGTCCAATCAGTGAACAAATTGCCAATATCGAAACCCAACAGCGTAATGAGCGAGCTAATAAAGTCAGGGAATTAATCAATGAGATGGCTCCTGAATATGGAATTAATCCGGATACTATTGAAATTGAGCACGAGTGGACTAATAAGACGATGAGCCAAACAAAGCTCATTAGAACGCTCAAAGATGGCTTTACTGCTCTGAAACATCAGCAAGAATCATTGGAACTAAATAAAAAATTAGTTGATGAACATTGCAAAACAAAAGGTATTGATTCGTCAGGCTGGTTAAGTCAAATTGACCAGGATACCGACATCAAACAACTTCTTATATCTATTGATAGGGCTGTTGAAGATAAAGCACGTAAAGAGCAGCAAAAGAAGAATGAGCAAGAGTATGAAGATGCCATTCGCAAATCTCAACAAACCAAAGTTGAAGATAAAACTGTTGATCAAGAGACTGGTGAAATTGTTGATGAAGAAGAGGCTATTGATGATGATGCACCAAGTCAATGGACAATGGCTTTTAGAGTTACAGGTGATTTTGACAAGCTCAAGTTACTTAATGATTTCATTATTAAAAACAACATTAGTAACGAAATGATTGAGCCATTAAAAGAATTGGAGGATTAATCATGGAAATAACAATTGCTAAACGTGAAAAAATTAAAATTCCTATTTTGGTTACAGGTGCATCAGGTTCTGGCAAAACGGCTAGTTCACTGATTATGGCCAAAGGAATCATTGAAAAGATGTTTCCGAAGTTGTCCGAAGAAGATCAATGGAAAAAGATTGCTGTCATTGATACAGAGCATGAAAGGGCTAAATATTATGCTGATACAGAATTAGCTGGAGTCCATATTGGTGAGTTTTATCACGCCAATTTTGAACCACCATACAATGACAAAGCCTTAATGCAGGGTGTTAATGAACTTAAAAAAATGGGTATTGAAGTTATTATTTTGGATTCCCTATCACATCTCTGGAGTGGTAAAGGTGGCATTCAAGATATCGTCGATGATATTCAACGTAAAAATTCAAAAGCTCAAATGACAGCTTGGAATAAAGTAAAACCTAATATTAACAACATGTTGCATACGTTAACGGCTAATTCAATCTATATCATTAGCACAGCACGTAGCAAAACTGGCTATGACATGGAAAAAAATGATAAAGGAAAAGTTGTTCCCGTCAAGGTTGGATTACAGCCAGAAATACGAAGTGGATGGGAATATGAATTCGCTATTAATTTCAATATTAATCAGGACCATACGGCCGAGGCTGTAAAAGACAATACAAATATGTTTGATGGTGTTGAGCCTATTACTAAAGAAACAGGATACAAAATTTACGAATGGTCATCAGAAGGCGTTGATCCTGAAGAAGAACGTCAAGCACTGATTGCTAAGGTTCAAGAGCTTTTTAATTTAGATGATGAAAATAAGAGAACTGTAGTAGGTTGGGAGAATCAATCCAATATTAAATTTGAACATTGGGATAAGAACCAATTGCGCTATGCTATTTCAAATCTTCATAAAATTGATTCAGTCGTTAAATTACCATCCAATAAAGAACAGACAACACAATCATTTGAAGAGGTTCCTAGCAAGCAAAAAGAATCCGAAAAGATGGGCATGGCAGAACAATTTGAAAGAGCCACTCAAAAAGCATGAGGACTTTTGCCAAGCTGCTAGGAATTCAAGGTAAGAAGGTTAGCTTGGAACTTGATGATGATTTAAATATTTTAAAAGTAACTAAGCTAGCTGCTAATAAAAGACCAACAGTTGAATTAAATATTGACGATGGACGTTCAATTAGCCCTGATCAAAGAAAAAAGATTTATGCGATTATTGGCGATATTAGTAAATGGAGTGGTTACTCTGTTGAGAAAGAAACACCTCAAGTCATGAAATGGACCTATTTAACCAATACGGGTGCTGACATGTTCAGCCTATCGAATTGTTCAATGACACAGGCTAATAAGTATCTTAGTTGGTTGTTGGATTTCTGCTTTGAAAATGATGTTCCATTTAGGTCGAAGACCTGGGATATGTTGCCAAATGATTACGCTATGCAATTAAGATGTTTGGAACATAGAAAGTGCTGTATTTGTGGTAAACACGCTGACATAGCCCATTATCAAGCTGTAGGGATGGGAAGAAACAGACACCATATAGATCATAGTAAATTCTATTTTATGTCACTATGCCGAATACATCACACTGAGCAACACAAAATAGGAATTAAAACATTCCTTCAAAAGTATCACATTAAACCAATCAAATTAGACAAAGAGGACCGCAAGAAATTGCATATAGGCGGTTAGAGGAGAATAAGACTTTGGCTGAAAAATATCAACGTGGATTCAAAGGAATCTGGATACCTGCTGATTTGTGGTTTGATAAGAATTTAAAAAATAAAAATGAATTAATTCTTTATCTCGAAATAGACAGTTTATCCACGAAGGAGCAAGCATGTTTCGCATCAAATAATTATCTTGCTGAATTCATGAATCTTTCTTCTGGCAGGGTTTCTCAATTGATCTCCAGTTTAGAAGAAAAAGGATATATTAAAACGCAAAAAATATATTCAAAGAAAAATCCTAAGCAAGTCGAAAAAAGATATATGTACCCAGTTAGAAAATTAAATAGGGGGGTAGTTAATAAATTAAAGGACCCTACTAAGTTTTCTAAAGGGGGGTACTTAGAAAATGATAAGGGTAGTGTACTAGTTTTAGATAATAAAAAGCATAGTAATAAAAATATTGTCGAGCAAGCACGACCAACCCCACCTTACAAACAAGTAATCGATTATTTGAATCAAAAAGCAAACAAGCACTTTAGATACGCTGAGACCAGTAAGAAGCACATACGTGCTCGCTGGAATGAAGGCTATCAATTGGACGATTTTAAGAAGGTCATTGATATAAAGTGTGTTGATTGGCTAGTTGATCCAAAAATGAATGAATACCTGAGACCCTCAACCCTTTTCGGTGCTAAGTTTGAAAGCTATCTAAACAGTAAGCCCAGGAAGAAGAAAAACGGATATCAAAAGAGCCATATTGAAACGGCTACTAATTGGGATGAGGTTAAAGCTGAAGAAGTTCCAGAGAATTCACAAGAATTACAGGAAAGATTAGCAAAAATGAGAGGTAGAAAAAATGCTACAAATTAATCGAAAAGAGGCGCCGTATAGGCGTTCTCAGTCATTGAGTTCAGACGAAAGACAAGCGATTATAAAGAAGGTATCGATAGATTCCGTCAAATTTAACACTAAGATTCGTGAAATGGAACATGAATTTGAGAAAGATACCCAATTCAATAAAGAGCACAAAAATAGGGCTTATGGTCCAATCTTTATGAAAAATCTTAGAGAAACAATTAGCAAGATGTATCTTCTGCAAGATTGCTACGATTCTGAAATTAGAAGACTGAGCGAGGTGAATAGCAATGATCAACTTTAATTTAAGATCTCTTTTGATTCCTAGAAAAATGACTATTCAAAATTTAGCAGATGCTTCAGGTGTTGGATATTGGACCTTAGTTCATATGTCACAACTAACTTACAAGTCAATCAAGTTCCAGGATGTTCAAAAGATTTTCGATGCCTTAGACATTACGCCACATGAGCTATTTGGATATAAAGAGCGTGTTACTCAATGAAATTGAAATTAGTGATTGAAGGTAACCCCGTTTCAGCATCCAGACCAGGATTCAATTCAAAGAGTTTTAAGAGAAAAGCATACACCAAAGGAAAATATCGAGTTTACAAAAACAATATTGAGATTCTGTATTGGGATAAGTACCACAACAAACAGCTATTTGAACGAGGAATACCACTAATAGCACATATACATTTTTATCGACCAATTCAAAAGAGTTTAAGCAAAGTAGAACATGCTAGAAGGGCTAATCATGAAGTTAGACCAACGATTAAGCCAGACTTAGACAATTACACCAAGGGTGTTCTAGATGGCTTAAAACGTGCCTGGTTTGATGATGGCCAGATAACTGATTTTGATATTAGTAAAGATTATGACGAGCATCCAAGAGTTGAAGTAGAAATTGAAGAATGGAAATTTGAACAAGAGGAGAGATCAAGATGAGTGTAGTAATATTAACCTTCTTATTTGCATTAATTATAGGGAGCTTTTTTGACGGAGGGCACAGAAGATGATGAATGAATTAATTCCAACCGAGAAAGATAAACAGGGAAATATCTTAGTGAGCGGTCGAGATTTACATAAATTTCTAGAAATTGGAAAAGATTTCTCAAATTGGTTTAAGGATATGATCAAATATGGATTTGAGGAAGGAAAAGACTTTACGCCGTTTTTGGCGAAAAGCCATGGTGGCAGGCCTAGAACCGAATACGCAATGACTTTAGACATGGCCAAAGAAATTTCAATGATTCAACGTAACGAAAAAGGCAAACAAGCACGCCAGTATTTCATCAAAATCGAAGAGACTTATAAGCATGAAAAGCAATTAGGATATTCAACTAAGAACGTTGGTGGTTATCAAGTTCCTGATGATTACAGAGGAGCTCTACTTTTAGCCGCTGATCTTCAAGAGCAAGTTGATACTATGAAGCCCAAGGCTAGTTATTATGATCAGTTAATTGCTAATAAGTCATTGATGGTCACAACCGCTATTGCTAAAGATTACGGAATGAGTGCTAAAGAGTTCAACAAGGTACTTCATAAGTTGAAAATTCAATATAAATTGGGCGGTCAATGGTTCTTATATTCAAAATATCATAACCGTGGTTGGACAAGTTCAGCTACTCGGATTGTTGACGGTACGCCTAGAATTACAACCAAATGGACACAAAAAGGCCGAGTGGGTCTATACAGACTACTTAAGAAGCATGACATTGTTCCTATGATTGAAAAATTGGATATCAAGACGGTTGTACTTGGAGGAGTTAAATAATGGATAAGAAGGAAAAAATGTTAAAACGGGCAACTCAAATATTAAATGAAGCTTTTGATAGTGAAGAACCCATCATCTTGACGACAAACACTAAAACAGGGACAAATATATTTTCTGTCGGCAATGAGTGGCAAATAAGAAGCTTAGTTTTAAGCTGCGCCGTACATATATTGACGGGATATTATCCGGAATACGATATTGACGAAGGAAAGCTGTTTAATGATTTGAATGACGTCTTTAAAAAATATTTGGGGGTGAGTGGCAATGATAAATAGAGTCGTATTAGTAGGACGTCTGACACGTGATCCAGAGTTGAGATATACAACTAATGGTGCAGCAGTTGCCAGTTTCACGATTGCTGTAAACAGGCAATTTACTAATTCTCAAGGTGAACGTGAAGCCGATTTTATAAATTGTGTCATTTGGAGGAAAGCTGCCGAGAATTTCACTAATTTCACTCATAAAGGTTCCCTTGTAGGAATCGATGGACGAGTTCAAACACGTAACTACGAGAATCAACAAGACCAGCGTGTGTATGTCACTGAAGTAGTTGTTGAAAATTTCTCATTACTTGAAAGTAAAAATGCTAGTTCAAGTAATAACGCTCATGATAATTCAAATAATCAATCGAACAATAGTAATAGCAACAATAATCAATCTAACAATTCAAACAATAATATGAGCGATCCGTTTGCTGACAACAGTAAACCAATGGATATTAGTGATTCAGATTTGCCTTTCTAATTAAGGAGGAGACTAATGGAAGTATTCAAGCCAATACCAGAATATAAAGGAATTTACGAAGTAAGTAATAAAGGAACTATAAGAACGGACAAGGATAAAACTACATACACAAAAGGTATAGGTGTTAGACATTGGAAGCAAAGAATTATGAAACTCAAAACTGATAAAGGCGGCTATAAGCGAGTAACTCTTTGGAAAGATGGAAAAAGTAAAGATTTCTTAGTACATAGGTTAGTTGCTACGGCTTTTATTCCTAATCCTAATAAATTTGAGCTTATAAACCACTTAGATGGTAATACTTCAAATAACAATATTGAAAATCTCGAATGGACTGATTATTACGGCAATTTAATGCATGCTTATAATCACGGCCTTAATAGCGAAGCTCAACCAATTGTTTTAGTTAATAGCAAAACTAAAGAAAGTCACTATTTTTACAGTAAGGCAGAGGCTAGTAGGTTTCTGAAACATAATGATGGATTTATAAGCATGAAACTTAAAAATAATAAGAACGTTGTTGGAGATTATAAAATATTTGTTTTAGCTGGCTAGGAGGTTAATTATGGATATAATTTCGATAGTTCAATCAATTGAAAACGAGTAAGGAGGCAAAAAGATGAATTACGAAAAAATCTATAAGTTATACATAAGGTCAGCATTTAGCGATGAATGTCACAACATTGTTCGAGCAATTATTTATATTCAAAAGCATTTTTATGCCATGCCAAAAGAGTTTCGAAATGCTGACAGAGAGCTTAGTGATCAGACTAAGAACAGAATAATTCAATCAATTCTGTGGGAGGACGAACTTGCTAACAGATTTAAATTGTGCCGTGTATGAAATGCGTTGCAATAAGTATCCGTGTGTTGAAATTGCTGATGCTTTACATATTAGCGATGAAGATGTTGAGTTTATTGACAAGGCCAATCAAGAACATTTGGCAAAATTAGAAATGATTAGATTAGGAAGGTTAAATCTTAGCGATTTTAATTAGATGATGAAAATGACAGATGATAATTTAGCAGTCTATCAAATGCGTGAAAATAGATATAAGAATAAAGAAATAGCAGCTGCTATGCATAAAGAGCTTTTTTATATAGAAGACATAATACGTCAAAATAACAGGATCGGTAAAAAATTATATAGAGAAGACGATGAATGGCAGCGGTTGAATGCTAGAAGAAATAAGCAAAGGAGATAGAGATATGATCCAAGATATTAACTTACAAGTTTACGAAATGCGTAAAAATGGCTACACATTTGCTGAAATAGCTGATGTATTAAATTATAGCGACGAGGATATTAGAAATATTGATGATGTTAATAAAGCTAACTTAGATGTTCTTTCGGGCTTATACGATGGAACTATGACGTTTAGTGATATTAATTAGGAGGGCTAATTATGGATAAATCAAGAATTATTGAACTAACTCAAGAATTAGCAAGCGTACCAGACACTGATACAGGCTACACTAAGCACTACATACTCGAGGATATTGAGAATGAATTGTATGCAAAGCCAACTATGCCAAAAGTTTTTGATGTTTGGTACAAGGATGTAACAGCGGAATCATCAGATATTCAAGGAATCATTAATTCTTTTAATTCGACGATTGACGGAGAATACAACAGCTATGAGCCAGAAAGAGAATTGTACATATTGGTGCATAGCGGCAAATACAACAGAGTTCTTGGCATGAATTTAGTTGATGAGAACAGATATAGAAAATGTTTAGAAGCTATTTTGTACGGTTATGAGGTGGATAAATGAAAAAATATAAATTAAAGCTACATTACACGGCAGACGAATTACAGGAATTAAAAGAACTAAGCAAAGATTACCGTAGTCCTATAAATGCACTACATCAGATAATTATAGTAGCAAGTTGTGACGACCCACTCAGAAACCTACGGGCAAAATATTTTGAAATTAAACATGAAGACGAATTTGATTTTATGACAGATATTAATAATGCGGTAATGGGAACTGCTGTTTTTCCTAATAAACTGTATATTGTTCATGACACTAATACGAACAGCGTTATTTACCATGACGATATCAACAACAAATTAATTTGGGCTCCATTATGTTTTTATCGTCCGGTTAAAAATACCAAAGAGGAATGGTTAGCAATTAACCCAGCATACGAACCAATGCTAGAAAAGGTAGAAAACTAATGAATAAGTTAAAATTAGATTGGACAGATTCAGAAAAATCGCAATTGCAAACTTTAAAGAGAGAAGAAACATTTAATCAAACTATAAAAGACTTGCTAGATCGTGGTGCTGCAATAGGCCAAAAGTTTAATTGTGCTGATCAAGATACACAAATTGAAATTGTTAAAGATATTGTTGATTACTTTCAAAATAAGGCAGGCATTTAAGGTTAAGTGAAATTCAAACGTTAATAATGGGAAGGGTGAGCATCATTAGAGCTGGAACGAAAAAACGAATTGGGACGATTATTAAATGTAACGAATGTCCTGAATGTGGGAGGAGATTAAATGAAAGAATGTAAATATTGTGATTTTAAAATAAAGGATTATAACGATGATTATGAATCAACGTTAGGGTTTAATAATCGATGGAGTGGAGCCAATTTACTAGAATGTACAACAACGCATGAAGAAGTTGATGCAGAAAATGGTGTTTTATACGAAGGAAAATACTACCTATCAGTAGGCGGCGACGATGAAGGTTTTTTTGAAATTCATTATTGCCCAGTGTGTGGACGTAAATTGGAGGATTAAATTATGTACGTTGCTAAATTAGGAAATTTGTATTTAGAGAGCATACAAACAAGTATTACAGGCAAAGTTATAGAAATGACACTTACTTCAGAAATAGCAGAAGCAAATGTATTTATATCATTATCAGGTTTTAAAGTTGTAAAGGAATGTGGGCTTAAGCTTTATAAATTAGTTGAGAAAGAAGTTAGTGAGGGAGCAGAATGACTGAGATTAAACCGTATTTAATTAATGGCATTTCAGCGTGGTCATATTATGATCCAAAATCTAAATTAGTAACCGGAAAAATTGATAAGGATGGTGACAATGAATGAGCTTAATATCATCAATTTTGATTGGAGCACTTGGAGGAATCACAACGGTTTTTTTATTAAATGCTTTTGATAATAAAAAGCATAATGTGAAAACCTCCGAAAAAAATCTCGGTAGAATTCCTAGCCAAGACGAGACAAAACTATCGTCGGTAGTTGCAATTAAACCAGCATTATTCATTCGAACCGCGACGGGCAAAGCTATTTTTAGTAAAGAAGATTCACCATCAATCACTATTCACAAGCAATCTGGAATTGTTGAAGTTGAAACTAATAAAGAAAGTATTATTTTTAGCATGATTAACATTGAAAGAATCGATTATGATCCAGATAAATGTAATGTCTATTTTGAGGGAGAGTGAGCATTATTAGATCAGGAACAAAGAAACGAATTGAAGAAATTTTACGAGATTATCCCAAAATGGATAAATACATAAATGATCGTAGACAAGAACTGATGTATCCTATTAAGCCTGACGATGAGAATGTAGGCGGTGGCAAGTCATCTAAGATTTCTAAGCCACAAGAACAGATACTTATTACTATTGACGAGGACAAGCAGCTAAAAGCTTTAGAACGGGAGCAAGAAGCAGTAGCAATCAGCTTAGCTGATAGTGATGCCGACACTAATGTTATCGCTGAAGAATTATATTTCAAGAAACATCCAAAGTATCAAATGGATGGATTGATTGAAGACAAACTAATACATTGCAGACGTACTCAAGCATTCCAAAAGAAGTCTAAATTGATTAGAAGAATCGCAAAAGAAATGGGACTATATGATCCTTATTAAACCGTACTAATTGCGTACGCACAGACCCTATTTAAGAGTTAAATTAGTAGTATAGAAAGTTAGCGAGATACTAGCTTTCTTACCTCATAAATTAACGACGACATAAACGTGCGCGGAAAACATGTTTATGGTGCAGGCAATCTGGCCAAGCTAATGGAAATTAAGTAATTTAATCAATTATCGTGTTCTGAATAGCTTTCGAGTTCAAATCTCGATGCCTGTATTGTGGAAGTTAGACCACTTTCACAACATACATAATCCTCTGAAACAAGAAAAGGCTGGATGATGACTAGAACGGTAATAGTAGTAGAAATTAGTGTATCTAAGGTAGTGATTCTACGTCGGTGGTTCGATTCCACCTCATCCAAGTGACCGGCGGAAAACGGTCTAAACTAAAGGGTGTCTATTCCCTTTTAAAAAAACAACAAATTATCATACTTTTTGATAACTGGCAGTCAGTGGCGCAAAGGGTAACGCTAAATACAAATGATGGTGCATGGTTCGATTCCATGTCTGGCTATAGATACATGCGGTTACTCTACCGATTAAAAAAGGAGCAAACATGGGAAGGACAACCCATTCAACCAAGGTCCACGACAGATAACAATCGTCTTGGCAGACGTTAAACAACTGTTTTAACCCTCAGTGACCAGTGATGATAAAGCTGGTCATGCTATGTGGATGCATGGCTACTGTTAAGCAAAAAAATTCTCCCTTTGGATCATTACATAATAATTGTAGACATTCCTTTAATTTATTTTGAATACTAACTTAGTTTTAAGACTTAGCAATCCGGTTCGATTCCGGATATCCACGTATTAATTTTAGATCAGTCAATTGTTACTGGTCTTTTTGTTTACCTAAATTTTAGAAGGAGGTAGGTGCCATGTAATGAAAAAATGGGAAGAAGCCGAAAAAGATTATTTAGCTGGGATGAAATACAAAGATATTGCCAGTAAGTACAATGTTTCAATCAATACAGTCAAATCGTGGAAGAGTAGACATGGTTGGCAAAGAGGTGCACCTGCTAAAAAGAGTGTGCATACAAAACCCAAAAAAGTTGCACCCAAAATAATAGATGAGTTAGAGGCAAATAGTGAGCTTAATGATAAGCAAAAACTATTTTGCCTTTTTTATTTGCAACGGTTCAACGCTACTTGGGCATACCAAAAGGCATACGATAGTGATAGTGAAACAGCTATGGTAAATGCATCTAGGATGCTAAGAAATGCTAAGGTTAAAAAACAGTTAACCATTTTGAAAAAGCAATTATCAACAGAGCTATATTTTGATACAGCTGACATAATTAGGCAGTATATTCAGCAAGCCAATTCGGATATTTCTGACGTGGTAGATTTCAAAACTGTTAAGAAACACGAATGGTATAAGGTTCGGTCTGAAACTGGTAAATATATAGATAGTGCTGGTAATTTCAATTGGGTTCCTAAGATTGATCCTGACACTGGAGAGCAGTCCTATTATTATGAGAATATTGTTAAATTACATGATAGTGATGATATTGATACTTCAAATATTAAATCTGTTCGAATCGATAAAGGCGAGCCTGTTGTTGAAATGTACGACAAGCAAAAGGCACTTGATTCATTAATGAAATACTTCAAAGATGATGAGAGCATATCCAAGGCTAAACTTCGTAAATTGACGGCTGAAGCAAAACTTGCAGAAGTCAAAGCACATGATGCTGGTATCAATGATGATGGCCAAATGACTGCAATTGGTAATTTACTAGATAAAATACAGGAGGATGTAGCTGATGACGACACTGAATAAGTTATTTACTCCCAAGCAATTGAACGTTTTAGACCAGGTTGTTAACGATTCAACTTGGAATTTGATGATAAATTATGGTGCTGTTCGTGCCGGCAAGACATTTGTTGATAATTTTGTATTTTTACTAGATGTTAGACATGCTGCTGAAATTGCACAAGGTCAAGGGGTGTTACATCCGCAATATATTTTAGGTGGCGTTTCAAGTAAAACTATTCAAAACAATGTTTTGAATGAAATAGAAAATACATTTGGACTAAGCTTTCATTTTGATAAACATAATTCGTTTGAAATCAAATTTCCAAATTTACCAGGTGTCAAAATAGTTCAAGCCTTTACAGGTTCTATTGCTGGATTGGGTGCTATTCGTGGTATGACCTCATATGGAGGCTATATCAATGAAGCTTCACTTGCCACTGAAGATGTTTTTGATGAAATTAGAAAACGTTGTTCACCTGATGGGGCTAGAGTTATCTGCGATACTAATCCGGATATACCAACTCATTGGCTTAAAAAGAAATATATTGATAATCCTAACCATTCCAAAGCTATTCGAAGCAATCACTTTAGGATTGACGATAATACTTTTCTATCTAAAATCTATATTCAAAATCTCAAAGAAACTGAACCGGCTGGGATGTTCTATGATCGTGCTATTGAAGGAGAATGGGCAGCTGCTGAAGGTATTGTTTACCAGGACTTTAATCAAAAGACTATGATTATTCCACGTTCACAAATCCCTGATAATCTCACTATTATTTGTGGAGTTGATTGGGGATATGAACATAAGGGATGTATTGTGGTTGCTGGTGTTGATGATCAAGATAGGTTCTATATTCTTGAAGAACATACTGCACAATTTAAAGAAATTGATTATTGGACTGATTTGGCCAAGGATATTCAGAAAAGGTATGGTGACCGTGTTCCATTCTATGCTGATTCAGCCAGACCGGAGCATGTAGCTCATTTTAATGAACAGGGTATTAATTGTATTAATGCTTATAAAAATCGTTTAACAGGCGTTGAGTACGTAGCTAAGGCTATGAAGTCTCACGCTTTTTTTGTTGCTAAAGATGCGATTGATAATACTGGAATCAACCAGGGTTCTAATAAGTATCACTGGTTTTTAGATGAAATATATCAGTATGTTTGGGATGACAAAACTGGCGAACCCTTAAAAGTAAATGATGATGTTATGGATACAATCCGTTACATTATTGCTACTTATAAACGTGTTCAAGGTATTCCAAAACCAATGGATAAACGTAAAGGAACAAACAGTTTAAGAAAACTCGGTTTGATTTAACCAGAAAGGAGTGATGAAATGGCGACAGATAAAGACCCTTACGCATTAGGGCAGTCAATTAATATGTTGAATGGTAATCGTTGGGTAGGTGGATTAATAAAGGCAAACAAACAGTATATGATTCCTGAAAGTAAATGGAATGATATTAAGAATGACCCAAAAGAGATTATTCCAATCTTAAAATATTTTCTAACGCAACATTATCAGTATCAACTACCACGAATCTTGGAGCTAGAAAGGTATTACAAGGGTGAAAATGATATACACTTCGCTAATATTAATATTTCAAGTAATAGGGCAGACAATCGTGTTACTGCTGGCTTTCCTAAATTTATTACTAACACCCGTGTTGGTTATTCTGTCGGTAATCCTATTAAGTTTCAATACAATGAAGACAAAGGTAAGGATGATGACTTGGAAGAAGCTTTGGCAGAGTTCAATAGCCAAAATGATGAAGAATATCATGAGAAGGTAATGAAGAAGAATCTAAGTGTTACCGGTCGTGCTTATGAACTTGAATATATCAAGCAAGATACTAATGAAGTTGCTATTCGTCCTATTGATCCAGCAAATGCCTTTGTGGTATACGATACGACAATTGAACAGCATTCATTGTTTGCGGTCAGATATTACTTAATCGATTATCAGAATCAGCCAAAATACTATGCTGAAGTTTATACTGACGATTCAATTTACTATTTTAGTGATGGTAAAACACCTGGTTCAAATTTAAAACTTGATAATGCTGAAGAACATTATTTCTTTAGTGTTCCATTGACTGAATATATCAACAACGATGAAAGAATGGGCGACTGGGAAGCTTCATTAGATAAGATTGATGCCGTTGATAAAGCCGTTTCGGAAATGGCCAATTCTCAAGAAGATTTTGCTAATGCCATTTTGAAAATTGTCGGTGATTTTGATGTAACTGATAGCAATGGTAATACTTCAGAACATCCACAAATTGACCGAAAAAATGCCATTATGTGGTTAAAACCAGAAGTAAGAAGTGATATCAATGGTTCATCATCTGTGATAACTCCGGATGCCGGTTACATTACTAAGGATGTCAATGTTTCGGAATGGAAGGTATATGTAGATTGGTTATCAGCTCAAATCCATAAGGATACCAATACACCTGATACTTCAGATGAGAATTTTGCATCTAATTCTTCAGGAGTGGCCATTCTTTATAAATTGTGGGGAAGCGACCAGGAACGCTCAATTCAAGAAAGTTTGTACACTCGTGGTCTAATGAGACGGCTTAGAGTTCTTGGCAACTATCTTGAAGTTACTGGACAAATCTCAAGCGCTGATGATGTTGAAAATTACAAAATATTGTACACACCAAACTTACCTAAGAATGATACTGAAACGCTTCAAAATGCTCAGGTACTTGCTAATCTTGGAACTGAATCAAAACAAACTATCCGTGAAGTAGTTCAAAAATATACAGGTATTAACTCTGATACCGAAGAACAGCGTGTTGAAGATGAGGACAAGAAGGATTTGGATGCTGATCCAATGCAACAAGTATTCAAACGAGTTCCGGATAATTCTAACGAAAATGAGCCTAAGGATGATGATAGTAAAAAAGCCGATAATCCATCTATGTTAGATAAGATTAAAGGCTTTTTTGGTGGTGGTAAGTAATGAGACTAACCGAAAAGCAAGCTATTGAAATTGCTCAGGCTATCTATGGCAAGCAGGATGAGAGAGTAAAGCAAATTGAACAGCTTTATAAGAACAATCAGCAAGATGTCATTGATATGATTGCTTCGTTTGTTGCAAGTGATTTATCCTGGAGCTCTAATGCTAGTCCGGACGATGTTGCCACAGTACTATCGAATATAAAGGAAACCTTTGAAAACGTTAGTAAAGATGACCAGAGCTTTATTAGAACGGCTTTTAATGGCAAAAAATTAAAGACCAACGGGGATGTTTTAACAGCAAAGATAACTCAAGAATTTGTTAGACAAATGCTAATTCAAAAGGTTCAAATCACTGTTAGTACTGAGTATATTCCCGATGTAGTTCATTCTAAGAATTACAAAAGTGCAAAGAAAAAAATCAATACTTATAATCGCAAAACAAAGCGGTCAATGAGTATCGATTCTATTCTTCAACGGTCAGCTAGAAATGCCGTGTTAGATCGTCATGTTGATTCTAATATGTTTAGTTCAATCAATAAGCAGACACTTCAAATCATTAGGCGAGTCAATGAAGTTGCTGAAAGTGCTGCTAAATCTCCAAAGGACTCATTAAATTGGCAAAAAGAAGTGGCTAATATTCTGACCGGTGGAAGCAAATCCACTAATGGCCAAATGGGAAGGGCTGCTGGAATGGTTAGAACAGCCACAGCTCAAACTCTAAACAGAACACGATTAGAACAATTTAAGGATGACAAGGTAAAGAAATATAAGTTTATATCTCTTGAAGCACCAACAACATGTCAAGATTGTGCCAGTTTGGATGGAAATATCTATGACGTTGCTGATGCCGAAGAAGGCGTTAACTTCCCTTTAATGCATTACAACTGTCAATGCACTGTTATTGAAGCTAATGATGACGATGATTGGGATACTTCTGATCATGATGTTAGTGAAGAATTGGATAATCTGTAATTTTTTTTATTATCATTTTTATACGAGCAGCATGTTCATTTAAGGTTTCATCCTCGAGTTGTTTGCCTATGTTATTTCTATTGTTATAAACATTTTTACTGATTTCATCGTATGCTAAATAAATTGTACGCAAATTTTTAGGACTTAAGTTATTTACATTGTATTTGCTTTTTATGGTTCCCTTTAATAAGGGATATACGCTCAATGCTAGTCCAGTAAGTTCATATGTTTTTAAATCAGTGGTATTTTTTTGAGTATTGATTAACCAATCATTAAATTTATAAAAATTACTGCCGAATTGTGATGAAGAAGTTAATTTTGATTTTGCACCAAGAATATTGTTATATTCAAAAAAATCTAATATTGTTTTTTGAACAAGTTTCCTTTTTATCTTGATTAAATCGTCTTCTTTTTTGTTCTTAAAATATTGATATATAAACGGGACTGCTAGTGTAGCCAAAACGGCTAGCAATGGCGCAGATGCTTTCATTGAATCAATTAGTAATCTTACTAGTTGCGTTAGTTCTTTTATAGTCATTTTTCACCTCGTATTTGTTTATATATCAATCATAGCAATTTTAGACAAACTATTTGCATCCAATTTTGGATGCTTTTTTATTGCCATTTTTTCGGTTGCTGGCATTAAAAAACAGCTGATAAATAGTTATACCACTTAAAAAAAGTATGTAGGAGGAATTTAAGTATGAAATCACTATTAAGAACACCATTAAAACTAAATCTTCAATATTTTGCAGAAGAAGGGGATGCCGGTAATGCTGCCGGTTCTGATAATTCTAATGCTAATGAACCTAATGATGATAATGGCGATAAAGACAATGAAGATGGAGACGGAAACGAGGATAAAAAATATACTCGTTCCGATGTTCGAAAGATGTTTGCCAGTCAAATGAATGACTTTAAAAATAATGAATTGCCTGGATTGCTTGATAAGGCTCGCAATGAAGGTGAAAAACGTGCCAAGATGTCCGACAAAGAGCGCAATGCAAATGATATGAAGGAACGTGAAGACGAATTAAATAAGAGAGAAGCAGCCTTAAATCAGCGTGATGCTCTTAACGATACTAAAACACGTTTATCAAATGATGGACTTCCAACAGACTTCGCAACAATGTTGAGTGATCTCAATGAAGAAAAGAGAGCCGAAAACATTGCCAATTTCAAAAAGATATATAACAGATCAGTTCACAATGGTGTTCTTGAAGCCACAAAAGGCAAGAAAACGCCTAATGTCGGCACAAATGATAATCGTACTCAAAATTCTGGTTCCAAATTTGCAGAAATGGCAAATAAACAAGACCAAGAGTCTCCAAAAGACCCATGGGCAAGAAACTAAGGAGGAATAAATATGTATTTTGGTAGTAATAAACACGTCGATGAAATTAATTTTTTCGATAGTGAAAAATTTGTATCTTTTCCAACTCTTGTAGATGATAAAACACCAGGAGTTGTTGATGGAATTCTTCCAGCTGGTTCAATCGTTCCAGCTAATGATGCAACAGCAACGGCCGTAACAATCAACGATGTTGACGTTTCACATGGTCCTGAAATGGTTGGGGGAATCGTTGATGGTTTCTTAAATGCGTCAAGATTGCCAGTACAACCGTCTGCCGAAGCAGTTGCAGCTCTCAATAGAATTACATTTTCAAATCTCAAGGAGGAGGCTTAATAAATGCCAGCTATTTTAGATTTATTCAATCAAAAGTCGGTTCTATCTTATGTAAAGAATCGTCAATACAAGCAATACATTGGTGATCTTTTATTTCCATCACGCAAAGTTGAAAGCCTAGATATTGAAATTTTAGAAGATTCAACATCTACACCAGTTGTTGCACCAATCTCAGCCTTTGATGCTGAAGCTCAAATTGGAAGCCGTGAAGCCAACAAGCGTACCGCTGAACTTGGTTATATCAAGCGTAAAGTACAATTGAAAGAAAAGGATTTAATTGGATTACGTAACCCACGTACACCAGAAGAACAAGAATATTTGACTCAAGTTGTTTATGCTGACACTGATCATATGGTTCAAGATGTATTGGCTCGTGTTGAATTAATGCGTATGCAACTACTTTCAACTGGTGTTGTTACTCCTGATGATTCCAAAGTAGATTGGAAATTAGATTATCAACTACCTAAGGAACATAAAATCACTGTTAAAAAATCATGGGATGACCCTACAGCCGATGTTATTAACGATATGTTTGATTGGGCCAACGAATTCGATTCAGACCCTACTAAAATTCTTACATCACGTAAAGTGGTACGTGCTTTGCTTAAAAATGAAAATCTTCTTGCATACTTCAAGAGTGTTGGTCAAATTGCTTCAGTTGCCAACCTTAATAACTATCTTGAAGGTCAAGGATTGCCAACAATCGTTGAAAACAATCTCAAGTATCGTGTCCAAAAAGCTGATGGTACATATGAAACTAAGACGTTTTTCCCAGAAGATAAGTTTGTTCTTTTCAATGACGACACATGTGGTAATACGGCATTTGGACCAACACCTGAAGAAAACAGACTCATGTCTACAGGTAGCCTAGATAGTGTTATTGGAAATGTGTTCGCAACAATGTACGAAGAAGGCAATGATCCAGTAGGTACTTGGACAAAAGCAGCAGCTTCAGCATTGCCAACATTGGCAAACCCACATGAATTAGTTCAATCATCTGTATTATTGTCAAAATAGACACGCCATCAGGTTCAGGTGGCGCTAAAACAAAACCAGCAAAGCCAACTAAGGTAACTTCGATGGCCACTGCCGATGGAGCTATTATTTCTGCAAATTAGGAGGTATTAAATGGCTGAAGAAACTAAAATAGAAGATTCAATTTTGAATGATTTCAAATCCTTGAAACATATCAAAGACAACTCAATGGATAATATTTTTAAAATTTATATCCGGCAAGCTAAGCAAGAAGTTGAACTTTATATTGGTCAAGATACATTGCCTAATATTTTGAGCGGAGTTATAACTCAAATGGCCGAGGCTAAATTTACTAAAGCTGGTTCAGAAGGTACTACATCTTCAAGTGAAGAGGGATTATCTTATTCGTTCAGTGAGAACGATTTGAAGCCATTTTTCCCAGTACTTAATAGATATATTGATAATCTAAGAGGTAGCGGTGACCGTGGAAGGATAGTGACGTTCGATTGATGTTAAAAGATGTCGTTTTGCTAACAAAAGATAATGACAAGAATAAAGATCCTTTAAATCATATTGTAAATTATTCTGAGCAAATCCTAC
Organism: Companilactobacillus pabuli; assembly: GCF_014058425.1. Classification (NCBI taxonomy): domain Bacteria; kingdom Bacillati; phylum Bacillota; class Bacilli; order Lactobacillales; family Lactobacillaceae; genus Companilactobacillus; species Companilactobacillus pabuli. The sequence goes on along the minus strand of NZ_CP049366.1, from coordinate 1,258,571 downwards.
ATTCTGCAAGAGTTACCGAGCTCAATGGAGCTACGGCTCAAAATAACGCTGTTGGTAAGCAATATGACCACTCTTATGTAATTAGATTAGAAGGTATTTACAATGCCGATAAGGTAGCTTTTTTGGATGATTATCGTGCAAATAAGTCCGACGTTTTACAAATATCTCAGCTCAGAAGACATCATTTTAAAACTGATATCTACTGTGGTGATACCGAGGTGAGAAGCTGATGGCTTGGGATAATGAACATGTGCCAGTAGTTCGCATTCAAGCTAAAGATAATTTCAGCGATGATCTAACTGCAATGGCTAGAACATTAAAGCAGTCAGGTAATGAAGACTTAGCTAAGCTAGTTCTCCAGTATAAAGCAAGATTGAAGAAGAACATTCCTAAGGCAATTAACAAGATAGCTAACGATGAAGTTGACGGCGCTCAAAAGTTAATTAAGGAGCGGCAGTATCACTCGAAATCTGGCTACGTTGGTCATGGTAATTTGTGGAAGTCGGTGGACAAGCATTCAAGTAAAGACGGTATGAAGTCTGATATTTATGCTAATGCTGAATCTAAAGACGGATATGAGTATATCCAGGCTTTCGAATATGGATTGAAGAATAAAAATTATCCTGCACATCATGTAATGCATGATTCAGGGATGGTTCTTGATGTAGATAAGTATTCAGATGAAATTATTAAAAAATCTATAAAGTAGGTGATTAATTGATTTCACCACAACATGACATGCTGCAATCAGCAATTAGAACGTTAGAGATTATCACGGATGCCCCTGTATTTGACTTAAATGCAGTTGATAGTAATGAGTATCCTCAAATTATCGTATCAGCAGGGCAAAACAACAATGCTGAACGTGCTAAGAATGAACAGCGTTCTACATATACGCTTTATGTTGACTACTTTGATGATGTTGATAACGATCATGGCTTGATGATGGATACATTATTTAGTATCCGTGAGTATCTCAAGTATTTGAGATTGTCCAATTACAATTGCCAATCTTATGCGTTTAATCAATCATCAGAAACAATTGATAATTCAACTTCTAAATCGCTGAGACATGTAACAATTACATTTGATTATCACATTACAGAAAAATTAATTATTTAGACATTCATTTATAAAATGGGTGTCTTTTTTTATGTAAATTATTAGAAAAGAGGAATTTAAATGGTAGATACAGCAGTATCCAACAAGTTTAAAGCTGAAGTTCGTGGCCGTGATGCCGATAACATTATTTATCTTTACAAACGTATCAAGCACGAACCACTAGCAAATAAGATTCATATTTTAGGACTCCAGGGTGCCACATCAGGAACTAATACACGTACATTACAATCTACAGCAACTAAGAGGGCCAATATTAAAGGTGTCGGCTCAATCAACCAACAACGTACTGTAGATGTAATCTTTTCTGCTCCGGAAAAGAACAAGAAAGATTTGTATTGGGACTTATATGCAGCCTGGGAAAAGGGTGAATTAATTGGTCTATGGAGAATGGATCTAAACACAATGCACGGTACTAAGCCGCATCGTAAGATTCAAGCACAATTCTCACAAAGTTTTGTTCCCAACCTTCCTAACACAGAAGCATTGGGTGGAACAATGACATCCAATCTCCAATTCGAAGTCAATGGTATGGAACGTGCAATCAATTCAGATGAAAATGCATTCGAGCTTGATGAAGAAGATCTTGATGATGGTATTTTGGATGACCTAGCCAAGTTCTATAACTTCTCACATGGTACTGATTTGGGTGTTGATGACAATGGTGACTTCGTTGATAAAACTGTTGACGATGACACCATTGAAGTACAAGACACAACTACTGGTGAGGACGTAATGGGCCCAGCTTATAAGCCTGTTGACGATGATGCAGGCAGTGAAAAAGCTCCAGAAGAACCGCAAAATGTTCAATCTAAGGCAACCGGGACAGGTGCAGATGTTTCATCTAGCTAAAAAATAATTAAAGGAAGTATTCAAATATGGCAGACAGAACTAATCAAACAGAAATTATTTACGACAAGACTGGCAAAAAAGTTGTTGAAGGAACTAAAGGCGACCTTTCTACAGCAATCACTGGCCTAACCGGTGGTACTACTGTTACTGACGGTGATTACAAGATTTCTTTTAAAGATGCAACAACCGGACTTGAATCAGAAAAAGTAGACGTTCCAGGATTCACAGTTGAAAAAGCTCCAGACAAGCCAGCAGATGTGAAAGCAGACGCAACTAGTGACGGGGCAAATGTCTCAGCTGAATAGCTAATTTAAAAGCATTCTCACTTTCTTGAGTGGTGGCGGTTGGAATCAAATTCATTTTTAGGAGATTTAAAATGCTAACTCTAAAAATCAAAGATACGGAAGTTGAACCAACATATAATTATCGACTTTATAAAAATATTGCCGGTGACGATAAAGATAAACGAAAAGAAAACTTTTACAGCTTTTTAGATGGTCTTTTTAGCGATGACTCTATTACAATTATTAATTTTTTTAAAGCAGTGGCTGGAAAGGACTTGTCTGAAGATGAAGTTGTTGATCAACTAGACGAAAATGGTCTATTTGATGATGTCCATAAAACTACTGATGAAATTATTACGGGCTTAGCTACATCAGGTTTTTTAAAATCGGAAATCAAAGCTTGGAAGAAATACGGAGATCGTTTACTAGAGAGTATGAAAGCCAGTTTAAAGCTCAAGTCTATCAAGCAAGAGGACAAAGAAATGACTCAGATTCAAATCAACCAACTCGAAGAAAACAAGAAGAATATCGAGAGTCGAATGGATCTAATCAAGTAAACGACTTTGATTTAGATGAGCAAATAACTAGAGCCAGAAGAATAATTGGAATTACCAATATTGATGATTTTTGGAAGCTCACTCCTAATGAATTTGATGACCTGTGTAGAGGTGCCTTACTAGCTCAATACGACAATTTAACTAATCAGCGTGTATCTAATTCAATGGTTCGGCCAGTTGGTCTAATTGATGATATTCAAGGTCAAAGCCAGCAAATAGATACAGTATTGAGTCAAATTAAAGATTATGCGGAGAAGTTTGGCAAAGAATCCGACGATTCCGAAAGAAAGCAGATGGATGTAAAGGCATTCTACGAATTGGTTATGCAAAGGGGGCGAGAATAGATGTCGGATATTGTTGTTAATAAGATTATTAACTTTAAGGGTACTGATCAATTAACGCCAACAGCTAATAAGGTCAAAGAGGCCATTGATGGTATCAAGGATAAGAAAGTAAAACTTGGTGCTACTCCAGAAGAACAAGGAATTACTTCCTTTGGCCAAAAGCTTCAAGGATTGCCTAAAGATGTCCAAACTACATTGAAGGCAATGGCTGAAAAGAATGGTTTTGATACCTTTGAAGGCTACATGAAGACCGTCCCTAAAGATAAATACACTCAATTAAAGGCTAACGTTGAAAAAGGTGGATTCCAGGCATTTAAGAATGATTTGGAAAGTCTGCCACGTAGTCAACAATCCACATTAAAGGCTATGGCTGAAAAGGAAGGCTTCACTACCTTTGAGCAGTACTATCAAAAGGTGCCTAAAGAAGCACGTACAAAGCTCGATGCGATAGCTGATACACATGATGTTGATGACTTCATTCGTGAAACTGACAAGATTCCTAAGCATGTGAATACCAAAGTTGATGCTGATGTTAACAGTGGTAACAGTGCTCTAAGTAATTTTAGTAGCCATATTGATAAGGCTAAAGAAAAAACAAGTCAATTTAAATCTATCCTAGCAGGTAGTTTTGTTGGATCCATGATGACGACTGGACTCATGTCAATCGTTGGTGGTTTGAAGTCCGCAACTTCAGCGGCGATGGAATACGCCAATGCACAACAAACTATGAATGCTACTTGGAAAACTTTGACCGGTAACGCTAAAGATGGTCAAAAAATGGTAGATATGACCAATAAAATGGCCATAGCTGCTAATAACTCGACTCACATGGTTGATCAATTGAATCAGAAATTCTATTCGGTTAATGATAGTGCTGCAACGACTAAGAAATTGACGACTTCAGTATTAACACTACAGGATGCATTCGGTAAAACTGATGATGAAGTTGAGAACTTCGGAACTCAGTGGGGTCAGATGGTTGCAAATGGCAAGGTTTCAGCTCAAGATATGATGTCTTTTGTTAATGTCTTTCCTAAGTTGAGAATTGAGCTACTTAAGACCGAGCAGAAGATGACTGGTAACAAAGATTTAACCATGAAACAGCTGAACGATATGATTTCAGCCGGCAAGGTTTCATCTGATACAATGGATAAAGTTTTGGAAGACACTGCAACCAAGTATGGCAAGGCTACAAAGAACTTTAGTGCCACAATTGCTGGTATGAAGCGTACTATCCAAAGTCAAGTTCCTGTTTTACTATCAGCATTCACTGAGCCATTTTTAAATGCACAAAATCCAATTTACAAAACTGTATCTGATTGGGTTGCTGACAAGCGCACAAAAGATAAATTCAGCGACTTAGGTAAAACAATATCAAGTGGGATGTCTGATGCCATGAGTGCTCTTTCTGGTGGTACTGGCGGACAAAAGGACTTTGCAGCAAACCTGAATAGGGGTATCGATTCAGTTAATAAAGGATTCAAAGTATTTTTTGGCTACATTACTGACCATGCTAAAGATTTGAAGACTGTCGGTAGTAGTTTGAATGAAATCCTAAAAGTATTTCTTAATGCAATCTGGAAAGATGCTGGTTCTATTATCACTACAATTGGTAGTGGCTTAGGATTAATGAAAGACAGCTCTAAAGATGCAAGTGATCCACTACATGCAGTTGCTGATGCCTTAAAAGGTATTGCTAAACATAAAACGGCCATTAAGGCTATTGCTGGTTATCTTGTTGCCATGAAAACATTCAAAATGGCTAAGGGTGCATTTGACCCACTGCTAAAATTGGCGGGCATTCAGTCAAAAGGTGGTGGCCTGCTAACTAAAGTTATCGGATCTGGAGAAAACAAGAAAACTGTATTCAGATTCGGTACTGAAGGAATTGCAGAAACAAAGAAGCAATTGCTTAGCTTAAAAGATCTATTAAGCAAAGTAACTCAAGGCGGTAAATTCTCAAAAGTTAATATTGGCAGTATGTCTAAAGGTGCCAAAATTGGGACTGGCGTGGCTACTGCCGGTATTGCTGCTAGTGCTGGATTAGATATTGTCGGTGCTATTAAAGCTAAAAATCCAGAAAAGAAATTTGAAGGATTTGGTAAGGCTGCCGGTACTGCCATTGGTGGTGGTGTTGGATTCATGCTAGGTGGTCCGGCCGGTGAAGCTGCTGGCGCTATGTTAGGCCGTGTAATTGGTAAATATGGTGGTAAAGCTGCTAAAGAGTTTACTGATGGATGGAATAAAGCTGGACGTGGTGCAAAGCCACCAAAAGGAATTATTCAAAAGGCTGGTTATTACTCAAGAAAAGCTGGAGATGCTGTAGCCGAATGGGCTAAAGGAATTGTTAGTTTTGGTAAGAAACACAAGCAAGAAATACTACTGACACTGGTTAATCCATTTGCTGGCGTTGGTGCCTGGATTCTAAAAGATACTAAAGTAGGTAAATCCATTCAAAAATGGGCATCTAATTTAGTTAAGGATTTTCAAAAAGGCTTTAAGTCATTTACTAAAAATACTGCCAAAATTGGTAGTGATATTGTTAAAGGCATCGTTAAAGGGATGAAAGGCTTTGGTAAGTTAGCACTATATGCTTTAGCTTTCCCCGTTGGTATTGGTGTGAAGATAACTAAGCCACTTGTTAAGCCAATTAAAAAATCAATTTCTTCATTGGTTAAATCAATCAAGAAAGATTGGAATGGACTAACAAAATGGCTCGGTAAAATCTTTGATCCAATAGCTAAAAGCTGGCAAAAATCTTGGAAGAAAATTTCTAAAGCTATTGATATGAAGAAATTCTCCAAAGATATGTCCAATACTATGTCAGACATGTCCAAATCTATTCAGAAATCATCTGATGATGTTGGTAAACAGATGTCTAACATGTCTAAGTCAGTCAAAAAATCTAAATGGGCTAAGGATTTAAAAGAGAAATTCAATGAAGCCCAAAAGAATGCAGATTCTTGGAGTGCCGGCATGGATGATTGGTGGTCAGGATTTAGCTCTGGTTTCTCAAAATCTTGGAACTCAGTTTGGTCTGGCGTAGGTTCATACTTTAGTAAGAAGTTCAGTGGATTATCTAAATGGTATAGCAATTTTTCAAGTGGTATGAATTCTTGGTGGTCTGATTTCAGTTCTAACTTCAAATCAGCTTGGCACTCAGTCTGGCAAGGAGTATCTGACACATTCAAAAATATTTTTGATGGATTAAAGGATATTGCTAAAAATTCCTGGAATGGAATCATTGGAATCGTTAATTCAGGTATTGGAGCTATCAATGGCGTTATCAAAATGTTCGGTGGAAAGAGCTTAGGAAAAATTAAGACTCTTGAAACTGGATCCAATTACCACAGAGGTGGATTAGCAAAGATTAATGATGCTCACTCTAGTGTTTATCGTGAAATTGTTAAATTACCAAATGGACATATGTTCTCGCCTCAACAAAGAAATGTTGTACTGCCATTACCACAAGGTTCATCAGTTTTACCTGCTCAAGCAGCAAGACCATATGTTGAAACTGGTTTAATTCCTCACTATGAAAATGGTATTGGAGATAGTTTATCTAATTTCTTTGATATGGCCAAAAACGGAATATCTGATGCGGCTAGTGGCGTAGGCTCTTGGGTATCTTCTAAGATGAAAGAAATTGGTGGAGATATCGAAAAAGGTATTAAATTTGCTAAGGACTTTATTAAAGACCCTGTTGGGAATTTATCTAAGGCATTCGAATCAGTCACAAATGGTAAATTTGCTAAAGAAGAATTTTCAAGCAAAATGGGACCTGCTACTGGTCATGGAATTGTTAAAGCTGTTGCTGATAAGGTTAAGAGCTTGGCTGAAAGCTTCAAGAAACAACTTCAATCAGTCACAGTTTCTGGCAAAATGCCTGCTACTGCATACGGTCCAATGATTAAAGCTGCCGCTGCTTATATGCATCAATCAATTACCGATTTTAATGTTGATATGATTGAAAGAATCATTGCTAATGAATCTGGTGGTGATCCTAATATCACAAATAATTGGGATAGCAATGCTAAAGCTGGCCACCCATCAACCGGTATTCTTCAATATATAGAACCAACATTCATGCATTACGCCATGCCGGGTCACACTAATATCCATAGTGCCTTTGACCAATTAATTGCATTATTTAATGATGCTACATGGCGTTCTGATATGGGTATGGGATATAACGGAAAATATGGCGAATGGCGTGGGCAAGCTTCAGGTCCTAGTGGTCCAAGATTAATGGCCAACGGTGGTCATGTATTTAATGCTACAAGTGCCATTATCGGTGAAGATGGTGATGAGTTTGCTATTAATCCATCTAAACCTTCCGCCATTCCACTTCTTGGCGATTTGATTGGTAGAATGGCAGACTTCCATCCAGAATTTAGAATGTCATCAAACATAACAAGTAATATTTCTTCAGACATTGGTAGAAAGCTGGATAGTGTTATCAATTTGCTTGGTTCAATCAATGGAAAGGACTTCCAACCAGAAGTAAATATTGCACGTACATCAAGCAACTTGAATCAGCAAAATAGACGTGATACTGATATTTATGCTTATCAGAGAGGGATGAGACAATAATGACAAATCAAGTATTTAAGGATGAATTGACTAATCCAAAGCCACATGCATACGGATTCAGCCATGGGCGAGATAGTCTATCATCTTTACCTGAAGATCCAATTGAAGTGGCCATTAGTAGTGACGGTGTCAATTGGAAATCATATTATGACGTTCAAGATTTGTTTGGGGTTCATTGCTATGATTGGGATGTTGCTCAAGCAAATCCTATTGATAACTTCCAGAAAATTAATACTAGAGATGGTCAACATTTAACATCATCTAATTTTGATAGTAGAGATATCAATTCTACCTGGATGGTAGATGGAGAAAATGAAACAGAATTCAGAATGTTATATTCTGAATTGCATAATTTCTTTATGACTCGCAGTGGCTTTTGGATTGTATTCGGAAACGAACCGACTTTCAAATATCGGGTTAAAACTAAAGTATTTGCTCCAACGTATTTCAATGAACATCAAGCCAGCTTGATTATTACATTTAATAATTACACTGGAATGCGTGAGAGTGTTGGAACGTCACTAGAAATATTTAAAAATAAAAACTTCTTTTCATTTGGCATGGGAATACCTAATAAAGATATTTCCTTCGAGTCCAAAGAAAAGAAGTTTTCTATTTATAATCCTAGTTCTGTGAGAATTGACCCATTAGGGCAAGATCACGTACTAAAAATTCACATTACAGGCGTTGGTTCGCCAACCCTTACCAATAAGACTACAGGAGAAGTATTTACCTATAATCGAGTTTTAAGTACAAATGATGAATTGATTCTTAATGGTGTTAATCCATATATTAATGGCCAACCCGATGGGATTAACAGCAATCATGGAACAATTTCACTTGCAAAAGGCGATAACGAGTTTGAAATTTCTGGCCTATCAAATTCAGATATCTCTTTTGAGTTTTACTTCATTTATTTCTAATGGCTTTTAACGGACACAAAATTTACATTCAATCATTTGATGGCCAGAAAGAAGAATGGTTGACGTGTCTAAATGAAGATTCTTTTCAAGTCGATTGGCAAGTGAGTTCTAGTTTTCAAGTGTCTTTCACTGCCTATCTTAATGATCATGACGGCGTGTCTTTCGATATGTTGGAAAATGATACGTATATCGTATTTGATGGCCAACGCTATCAAATCAAGCAGAGTGTACCTAAATACATTGATGACCTTGTTACTAAAGATGTCACTGCTACACATGAGATCTTCAATATTCAGAATTTCAGACAATTCAAGGTCAATAAGGGAAGTCAAAGCTATTCTATTGATTCAATGCTGAGTTTTATCTTTGGTAGTCAGTACAATACAAACGGTTTTACCTATCAAATCAATGGTAACTTCAACAATATTGATATCACCGATTGGGGTAATTGTTCCGGACTTGATGCAGTTCAGAAGGCTGTCGATTCATATGGTGCCAAGTGGTATCCGGACGGTAAAACAGTCATGATTTTTGATAGCAATAGTTATAAGAATATTAATAATAAACAATATATTTGGTCGCATAACACGAATGACATCGAATTATCTGTTGATTCTACTTCAATTGTTAATGGTGCCATGCTTTACGGTGCTACGGTTGATGATGAACATAACACTACCGCTGATGGTGGTGCCTCATCTGATTCCACGGGTACTACTAGCGGTGGTGGAAGTACTTCAGCAGCTACCTCAACCGGTAACGCCAGAGGGACTATCTCAACGATGGAAGATGGCGGTGCTCCCGTTTATAGTTCACCAGTTGGAAATAGCTCTTTAACAGGTCAAAAACTGCCAAACGGCTCTAAATGGGCAGTTGATGAACAGGTTTCTATTGATGGCGTAATTTGGTATCGGGTTGGAATTAATGCATGGATCAATTCGAAATATATGCCTTTTAATAAGTCTGACGATATCAAACCAGAAAGCCATGTTGTTGAGCAAACTTGGGGGCAAGGTACTATCAAAGCCGCTGACATAACAACTGGCAGTGGGGATGATGAAACTACCACAGCACCAACCTCAGCTAAGATATATGATTCCCCATATTCCGGACAACATGAGATTACTGGTAGAGTTTTGGACAATGGTACACAGTGGAAAATCAATGGAACTGTATCAGATGGATACGGTGGGAAAACTTGGTACCAGGTTGCTACAAATGAATGGGTATGTGCCGATGATATCAATTTCGATGGTGATACTGATGTTGAACCGACTGCAGTAGAAACTGCAACGGATGACACAGCTAAGACAGAAACAGACGAAGTTAAATACTACTTCGAGCCGTTTTTTTACTACAACGCTAAATCTAGTGCTAAACACGGTTTGATAATCGGTGAAGATATTACTAATGACCAAATTAAAGATGCAGCTGCGATGAAAAAATATGCTGATTCAGTTATGCAGACGGAGCCAATTGTTGAACTAACAATCAACGTGAGTTTTCAAGATGATACGTTGAAATTAGGTGACACAAGCTATTTGAATGCAGAGCCTTTAGGAATTCAAACAATGATTACTTTGAATGGTGTGAGCGGTAATCCTTTAACAAACGATTCACCTATGACATTGACTCTGGATAATTCAACAGTGTCCAGAACCAATATCAATTATGACATGTCGGACAAGATACGATTATCAAACAGAAATAATAAGCTTCTTACTAAAGAAGTTCAAAAATTATCAGCAAAAATAAGAAAATTAGAAAGTCAGGAGGGGAGTTAATGCAAGGATATGATGGAACAAGTCAATTTTATTCTCCAGACTTACATCAGGATGTCCAATTGATTGAGTATGGTAGACTGCCTAACAATCAAATAACGCCAACATCTAAGACTGGCACTACTTACATCGATCAGGCTAATAATCAAATTACTGAAGTTATTGGTAATGATCAAGCTGGTAGAACAGTAGTAAAGCATTACAAATTGATTGATTTGAAGCAAGTATTGAAATTTCCAAATCTACAAAACATTACCGGATTTGACGGCAATCAAGTTCATTTAGACCGACTAACTCAAGAATTAGTAGGGCCTTCGATGTTTCATTCGAATAGCTACAACATTGAGACAGTCGAAAAGGCAATCAATTTATTGCTAAAAAATCAAGCTGTTCAAGCAGACAATGAAAATTCAATTATTAAGTTTTTCAAACAATTAACTGATGAACAATTATCTGAATTAACTCAATCAATTTCTAAATTAATCGATGAAAGATACTACTCAAAATCAGAAGTAGACGGGAAATTGAAGTATATCCAAAGGCAGATTGATAATCTCAATCACTATATTGGTGATAGACCTCAACCAAATTCCAATTTTGCTCAAGGATTTACGGGTAATCCTGATTATAATGATAAAATTTACGATTCTAAGATTAATGAGAAAGTTGATCGAATGAGTGACGAAGATGAGAAAGGAGAAAATTAATGGTATTGGATAATAGTGTCAATACAGACATGTCTACTGATGATCCAAAGGGAGCACCAGCAGTTAAATATCGAATTCCTTCAGTTGGTGCTGAGTACAGAACACTTGATACGGATTTGCCATTAGAACAGCCTTTGATTTTCTATTTAGATGGATCAAAGGCTTTTTATTTGCCACACGAAGACACTTCTGACGAAAGTACTCACAATAATCCACAAAGTGTTTTAAATACTTTGACCAATAAACGTATTTTCCAATTAATATCAATCCGACAGGGACAATCTGGAATGTTACATGTTCCAATCACGTTTAAAGATATCAACGGTAATGTTCCAATGGATGGCTATCTGATTCGATTCGAGGGTCGTGATGGTGATGGCAACATTATCTACGACGATGAGGGATTCAACGTAACACAGGCAAATTTAGGCTACATCGATTGGACTCCAAGTGCTGTTATTTCTCAATCGGCTGGGTATTTTAAAAATGCTCATTTTGTTATTGAGAATGCTGATAGAACAAAGATTCTAACTACTCTAGATTTCTCAATTAAAGTAATTGCTAACGATGTTGCATTGCCAGTTGTCCAAGAATTTTACGCCTCAGAGTATGTAAGACTCCTGGGCCATATCAAAGAAATGGAAACATCAGCAGATCATCAAATTAATTATTTATTGAATGCATATGCTGCCATTTTTGCCTCAGAAATTAAGCAATTAGATGAGCATGTTCAAAATGAAATCGACAAAGTAGATGCGACATTAAAAGCTGGCACTGATAAAGTTGATGGATATATTAGTGAAAGTAAAGCTAAGCTAAATACTTTGAACACCGACATTGATACAGGTCAAGCTCGCATGGATGCGCTAGAAAAGAAAATCAGTGATAATGGCCTAATTACTAAAGCCGGATTAAATACAGCTGTTCAACTTGGTATCAATACTGGTGAAATCGATGTAAATATTAACGATGTAATTCTTGATAAGGACATTTCTTCCAAAGTGGACATCTTAACAGGAATTTTGGAAGGGAGTAGTGAAGGTTAATGAGTGACTTAGACAGAGTTGCCAAGTTGGTAACCAGCTTGCCGATTGGTATCAAGATGACGGATGATTCTGGCAAAATTGTTAAATTGCCAATCGACAAAACGGACAACTTTATTAATTCATCTGCTTATTTGATGAGTGTTACAGGTGCTCAATCTTTAGTGAAAACTGAAATTGACAAGATTGATACTACAGACAAAATTACCGATTCAGCGGTATCAACTAAAATCGATACGCTTCAATCTGCACTTGATACTACGACTGCTTAAAAGGAGGAATTTAAAAAATGGCAGAAAACGCTTTAACTAAAGTTGCTCGTATTGCTGCTGGTTCTGCGATGGGAGCAATTTTAAAGGATAAAGATGGTAATGATAAAATCATTAAACCTGATGGAAATGCTAATTATCTCGATTTAAGAGATATCGTTGCTAGTGGTTCTGGTACTGGTGGTGGAGATAATCCTAATCCGGATAATCCTAGCGCTGGTGCTGACTATTATGCAGGAAGCCTTGCTGATGGTGAAATTACTGAGCGTAATTTGGAATGGTCAGGAACTGATGATCCAACTAAAGATTTAACAGTTACTTTCAAGGATGACCCTGGGTCAAATCCATTTGGCCAATATTCAGGACTGACCATCATTGGACATATTCAAAAGACTGTGATGACATCAGGAACTAAAGGTGCGGTATCAAATCTTGAATTGAATTACGACCCAAGTAATGCAACTAAAGATGGATATTTTACAACAACAAGCCCATATCCAATCTATATTTCTCAATCTGATATAGCATCTGGTCAAGAATTAGATGTTCCTATTAATGGAATTGGTGAAGGATTGAAGGGAGATAATACTAAGCCTGCTATGATTCATTTGAAATATAATTCTGATAGAACAATGACTATTAGTCATGAAGAAGGATATGTTAACGATGGGATTAGTGCAGGTGCCACTGGTGCTAACTATTCATTTGTAGTTGAAATTGTAGCTACATTTTCAACTCAAAAGGCCGTGGCACAATTACCAGAGTCTATTAAATTATTTTCAGGAAGTACACGAACAGATAAAGCCAATATTCTTACTTTAGATGGTACCTCTGATTATTATGAGAATGTCTCCGATGGCCTTTTAATCAATTTAAAAAAGTATGCATATACTTTGTATAACAATCAAGAACATGGAAATAGAATTTCTAATGATGATATTGGAATTTTAGCAAATTATGTTATTCCTAAAGAAAAATTAATCGTTGGAAACAAAATTCCATTTCAGTCTCATAACACTATTACGGATAATAAAAGCGTTCCAGCAGAAATACATTCTTCTGGAACTTGGAAATCTGATGGTACTTATACATTGCATGCTCCAAGCCAAGCATATGTTTTAATAGAAAAAAATAAAATTACTGTTCAATTTGTTTTTCAAATTAGTTTTGGAAGTCACTATTATAATGCCTTTTTAGACATTCAAAGTATTACACCTTATAGAAAATAGGAGGTAAATAATGAAAATAGCAGTTCAATTAGATGATGATAGAAACATTACAGGAATTTACGGTTCCCCAGAATCAGGAGCAGAAAAACAATCTAAAATTGATGGTTGGATACTAGTGGATAGTGATCCAGCCTTTTCAATCGATGAAATGTATAAGTGGACAGTTAGAGAATCTGATGGATTGTTAGTCCATATTTCAACTGGTATGACGCCAGACGAAGAGAAAACACAAGCTGATGCATTATTAGGAAAAAATGTAGGAACCGCTTTGGCAGCAGCACAAGGTGCGGATAAAAAAGCAGATAATGCGGTAGCAGGATTGGCACAGTTTGGAAAATTAGTTGCTCCTTTGTTAGCTACTCCACAGCCAAGTTCAAATACAGATGACGGAGGTACTAAATAATGTTTGATTTTATTAAATTTATGTATTCAATTGGTGGATATCAAAATAAAGATGTCGGAGATTTCGTAGTTATCGGTAATATCGATGACAAACAATATAAAGAAATTACTGGCGAAGATTATAAGAGTGATAAAGAAAGAGTAGCCTAACGGCTACTCTTTTTTTGCATTCAAGGAAAGAAGGCAAAATATGCCACCACATGCATTCTTAGGCTACTCACTTTCGGAACTTGGAAGTATTTTCCTTTTGATAACTGGTTTTGGTGGGTGGTTTATTTGGCTAGTCAATCATTTCATAACTAGGCCCCTTCAAGATTCAATTAATAATTTGGCAAATACGGTTCAAGATTTTAAAAATTCTTCAAAAGAAGAACATAGAGAATTTAAAGAGCATTTTGAAAAGCTTGATAAAAAGCTAGAGGAGCACGAATTGAAATTGACTAAAGACAATGAGGAAATTAAAACTTTATTTAATAGAAAAGAGGAAGGTTAATGATGAAGAATAAATTAACATTAGATGTCCATTCAAAAGCGTGGTGGGTATCGTTAATTTCTTTAATATTAGTATTTGGCCAGCAAATTGGTCATTTGTTTGGTTGGGAAATCACTTCTGATCAAATCAATCAAATTATGGGAATAGTAAATACTATCTTATTAATTGGTGGTTCTCTTGGTTTAATTACTGACACATCAAAGGGTAATACGAATAGTAATACTCCCACAGAAGTACAAACACCAACTTATTCAAATTCAACAAATTTAAGGAGGAACTAGCATGACTAAATATTTTGCAGACATTTCGAGCTATCAAAGAGATGATTTAGCATTCTTCCAAAATTTTGTAAATTCTGGTGTTCAAAGCGTTTTGATCAAAACTACTCAAGGAAGCGCTAATGGATCTAACTATTTAAGCCCTAAGGCGTTGACTCAAACTAGGAATGCGATTAAAGCTGGTATGAATGTTGGATTTTACCATTATTTTCTAGCGATTAGTGTTACTGATGCAATCAATGAAGCAAAATTCTTTGAACAGTCAGTTGTTAATTTAGGTTTTGGAAAAGATACACCGCTTTGCGTTGATGTTGAGGATCCATCATTAAATACGTCGGCAGTAGCGAGCTATGTTGATACTTTCATTAATTACCTTGAAACACAAGGTTATACAAATGTATTCCAATATAGTATGGCTAGTTGGTTCAACCAAGGTATCTTAAATGCTAATAAGCACCCGACTTGGGTAGCTAGTTATGGGTCAAGGGATTGTGGAGCAAGAGGTAACATTGTCGCTTGGCAGTACACATCAAGCTGGGGAGGCGGTTCTCAAGATATGAGTTATGACTGGGGAATCTTTGATAAGCAACCAGCTAAAACTGAAGCAACCACGCAACCTACAATTGAACCTGAAAAACCAAAAGTAGAAAATGTTATCAAGCTGACGGAACAAACCCATCCAGTGGATAGGTTAGGAATTGAACGACCTGAAACGTATGAGGCAGGATCAACTTGGAAGAGTTCAGATATTAGATTGATAAATAATGAACCTCATTATCAAATTGCTACGGATATCTTTGTTCCGCTATCAAAAACGACATTTAAAGATTTAATCATAGTTAAATATATTGATGATTCACCGGCACCGGTCTTCAATAAGAATGGAAAGCGTGTACAGAATGCGTCTGTCAGCACTGGTAAATCCTTTAAAACCGCTGGATTAAGGGTTATTAACGGGATTCCAATGGCAAAAATTGCTACTGATCAATTTATTCCATTCGAGTATACTTCTGGCTCAAGATTTGAATAGTAAAGACTAGACAAATATAATAATATGCGTTATCTTAATGTTGTTCATTGACGTGGACAACATTGTAAATTACCTTGATTTTTAATTAACTTTGATAGTGTTAAAAGAGCCCATCATCTATTAATTTAGATGGTGGGCTTTTTTGTGCTATTTAAAAAAATCAATTTTAAAGATATAATGGGTAGTAAAATATAACAAAAGATAAGGCTTTGCGCACATTTTTTGCATTTGTCAAATAGGGGGTACATATGTTCTTTTAATGTCAAAAACAAAAAGCTGATTAAGGCTTAAAAGAATAAAACTTTTATCAAGATTGCTACCACGCGGGATGCAATTATAGTAATAACCACATTGATTTTATGATCTAAGTTATCAATTTTTGTATCTGTAACATCAGCACGATGCCTTAACTCAGGCTGTGGGTAATGTTAGTGATTTAACCAGTAAGGTTGCTAAATTAACTGAAAATGCTCAACAGTTACAATTAGCGGAAAAGGTGTTAACGAGTCTGAACCAGTATAAACTGTTAACAGTGAGCAAAACAATGAAGAAAAACAGGAACATGGAGCTATTTGGAGATGGCTTCATGGAAAGGATTGATTGAATGGCACGAGTTGAAGGGTCTACGGATTTATGGGTGGATCACTTATTAAATGATTCTAAGATTGATTTGGACTATCAAAGCTCTCACATAAAAAATATTGATGATGCACTTCATACTGCTAGTAAAAAATTAAATAGGAAATCTGGTTATCCTGAGTATGTTGGGGTCGTAAAGGACTATTTGCTGGTGATTGAAGATAAGGCTGATATTTCCAATCATGTTTATACTGATCACGATGTTATTACGACTGATGATCCGGTGATTGTTCCTAAATATGCGTTAAATGGTGCGTTGCATTATGCTCGGCATATTTTGGAACGTACTTCGTATAAGAAGTGCTTTGCTTTTGGTGTTTCGGGTAATGAAAAGATGCATAAAATCACCCCAATGTTTGTTAACGAACGTGGTGACTATGATGTGCTACCAGACGTTGAGTCTTTTATTAGTTTTAACGAGAAAAACATTGATGAATACTATCTAAAAGAAGTCCTTCATGAGGATACCAACGAGGAAAAGACTACTGCCGACATTCTTAAAGATGCTGCACAACTTCACGAGAATTTACGGACATACGGTCAGTTAAAAGATGTTGATAAACCGTTGGTCGTATCTGGTATTCTTTTAGCTTTGCGTGAAGGAGAAGCACGTAATTTTAGCATTGATTCATTAACCGGCGATACGGTTACTACTGACGGAGATAAGCTAATGGACGCCATTAAATCTAATTTGCGGCGTTCTAATGTCCAACCACAGACCAAGTTAGATAAGTTATTGAGTCAATTCAGCATCATCAAGGATTCAGCTAAGCTGAATACTAAAGATGCTCGACTTGGTATGACTCCATTACGTTATTACACCGAGTTTATCAATCGTACTATTTATCAAGATATTCGTTATACCAACTCTACAGAGGACTATCTGGGTCGGTTCTATGGTAAATTTATGAGTTATTCAGGTGGTGACGGGCAAAGTTTAGGTATTATTTTGACGCCTAAGCATATCACAGAGCTGTTTTGTGACCTTGTAGACCTAAAACCTACCGACCATGTATTTGACCCTACTTGTGGGACTGCTGGCTTTCTAATCGCTGCAATGCACAATATGCTTAAACAGGCCTCTGATGACCAGCAGCGACGTGATATTCGTCGTAATCAGCTATATGGAATTGAATTACAAGATTACATGTTTACTATTGCTACAACGAATATGATTCTCCGTGGTGATGGTAAGTCAAATCTGAAGAATGAAGATTTCTTGCAACAACCGGCTGCAAAGCTCCAGACAGAGACAATGTCTACCGTTGGTATGATGAATCCACCATATTCTCAGGGGTCAACGAAGGATTCATCGCAGTACGAAATTAACTTCATTAAACATTTACTTGATAGCTTATTACCTTGTGCAAGAGCTGCTGTAATTGTTCCACAGTCGACTATGGTTGGTAAGTCAAAAGCAGAAAGACAATACAAAGAAGCAATTCTAAAGGATCACACTTTGGAAGGGGTCATAACGTGCAATCCGAATACTTTCTATCGAGTTGGAACTAACCCGGTTATTGCTGTATTTACAGCTCATGAACCGCACCCGGCTAACAAAGAAGTTAAGTTTATTGATTTTCGTAATGATGGCTATGAGGTTAGCCCACATATTGGGCTGGTTGCGACTTCACGTGTTAAGGATCGTAAACAATATTTACTAGATGTTTGGCGTGGCAATGTCGAAGCACCGACTAAATTCTGTGTTAAATCAACGGTTAAACCAACTGATGAATGGTTGCATAGTTTCTATTACTTTAACGATGAAATCCCTACTGATGCAGATTTTGATAAGTCAATTAGTGATTATTTAGACTTTGAGTTCTCAATGATTATGGCTGGTCGTGAATATCTGTTTAATGATAAGGCTGGTGATCATGATGAAACTGACTGATCGAAAATGGAAAACGTTTAATGCGTTTGGTGAGAATGGACTGTTTGACATTCATACAACGTCAAGTAGTATTGACAAGAATAAGCTGATTGCTGGTGGTGCTAATGTAGTTCCTTATGTGACCCGTTCTGGTGGTAGCAATGGTGTTTCTGGCTTTGTTAGTGCTGCTAATTATGAATATGGATCAGATAATGGTGGAAGTATAACCGTTGGCTTGGATACGCAAACAGCATTTTATCAACCTTATAAGTTTGTTACTGGACAGAACGTTCATGTTATTACTGGTAAGCAATTGACACCGTTGGTGATCCAATTCCTGTTGCCATTGCTTCGTTCTCAAATGACTGCTAAATTTAACTGGGGCGGCAATGGTGCTACATTGTCACGTATGGAACGACTGCAAATTATGCTACCAGTTGACGATAACGACCAACCGGATTATCAATTTATGTCTAGTTATGTTAGAGAACGATTGGACCAAAAGCAGCGGGCTTATTTGGATTATGCTCATGCCCAATTAGCAAAGTTAGGTGATATTCAACCAGTGGCGGCTATTGACTCTGTGGACTGGGAACCTTTTACCATTGGTAACTTGTTTTCTAAATTAGTTGGTGGTAAAGGGAAAGGCTTAGTTCATTTACACCAGGTTAGTTCTGGTGGCATTGAGTATTTGGGTGCAACTAATCGTAATAATGGTGTTTTGTGTCGTGTGGCATTAGATGATACATCTAAACTTATGGTTCAACCGGGAAATTGTATTGGCTTTATAAAAAATGGTGATGGTGCTGCTGGATATGCTATTTATAAGAAAGAATCATTCATATCAACAACCGATGTTATTTATGGATATGCTGATTGGCTGAACCTTTATACGGGTTTGTTCTTTGTTGGAAGCCAAGACTTGATTAAACCAAAGTATGGCCATGGTTATAAACGTAACGCTAAACATTTACATGTTGATCGAGTTATGCTGCCGGCTAGTTCTGATGGAACACCAGACTTTGATTATATGGAACAATACGTTAAGAACAAGATGATCCAGAAGTACAATGACTATTTACAATACATTAATGGTAGATTGCAAATTTAATCCGATCTTTTTTATCCGAACAGCGTTCGGATTAATTTTACAATCTACCATATGTAGGAATTAGGCAAAAAATTGCTTTATGTTGTCACTGGTGTTGTCAGAACATTTTTGAATCTCTTAAACCGTTCATGTAATCGCAATCTGACAAGATTAACAGAAGTTATGTTGACTCCGTAACTAAAAAAATAGGCCATTCCTTTTATTGGGAATGGCTTATTTTTTAGTTGCGTTTAGTTTTAACCCAGTGAGTGTTGCCACGGATTTTAGAATAAATAGACTTCATCAGACTCAAAAATAAAACAACATAGATATAAGATAACAAACCAACAGTCAATAAAAATTTGCCAATTTTCATATCCAAATTCAACATGTCACTTTCTTCAATAGCAATATCAGCTTTTTGAGTTATCCTCAGCTCGTGAAGATAAATCAAAGTGAAGATCATTCCAAAAATTGAACCGATTATGATTAAGAAGAATAGGGAAATAACGAAGAAACTTGGATTTCCAATCGCATAAATGACGTACTTTATCGTCAAATAAATAATACTGAAATCAGCTAAGACATTTAATAATGGTTGAGTTAAAAAGAAATAAGTATCAAATTTTTGTGCATTGGACATGATAGGTGACTTTGTGACTCGAAATAGATATTTCCAACAATCTAATCCGCCTTGAGCCCAACGTGATCTTTGTCTGACTAAAGCCTTAAAATTTAATAAGGCTTCTTGGTCAACATAAGCATCGTCTAAATATTTGATTCTCAAACCATTTAATTCGAATTTCAAAGTAAGTTCGAAATCTTCCAGTAAGGCATTGCCCCAAGGTTGAATTCCCATTCTTTGGGTAACGGTTTTATATCTGAAAAATTGTCCGTTGCCACAGAGAGCGACCGCATGCATTTTGCCACGGATCAGTTGAATCAAGTGATTGATCGTGTAAAATTCGATATCTTGAAAAGTTTGTAAAACGGTCGTCGGTTGTTTCATTTTGACTCTTAATTGAACAGCATCGACGTTTTCATCTTCAAAGGCATTGTTTAATTTGTAAATACAATTAGCACTTAAAATTCCATCGGCGTCGATGACACCAACAATACATTTTTTCGGATCAAGATGTCTTTGTTTAATTATTTTGTGTACTAAAGACATCGCATTGTTCAAAGAATCACCTTTACCAGTTCTAGCGTTGGGTAATTTTCTTTCCACTGTACTAATAGGTCCTGACATTGCTTTAATTTTTTGAACGGTTTGATCATCTGAATCATCATCAATGACAATGATTTCTTTTTGACCAGCTAAGTTTAGCAAATTTTGTAAAGTATTTTGGATAACTTTTTCTTCATTTAAACAAGGTACAAGTAAGAAATAAAAGAATTGATCTAGATTATTATTTACATGATAGGCGGCTGCCATTTCTGATTTAAATAGCTTGTGATCTTTGAAATAAATAAAATACATAATTGCGCATTGGATAATAAAGATAGTAATTGCAATCAAGTAAATAATCATATGCATCATCTCGTTAATAGTTTATCCAACTAAATTTTTGCACATGAACCGAAGATGTTCAAACAAGTTGTTTAATATAATTGTTGTAAATAAAAAAGATGTACCAATATAAAAATAATTTAAAAATGTTGATAATTTTATAAAAAAAAGACTGCAAAGGCTTTAAATTGGTATAATAAAATTGTGGTATATGGAGGGGAAGAGCATGACTACTTTAGTTGATGTTGCAAAGAAAGCCAACGTTTCAAAGATGACTGTGTCTCGAGTTATCAATCATCCAGACAAAGTTACCGATGAATTGAAGGCGTTAGTTTATGAAGCCATGCGTGAATTGGATTATCATCCAAATATGATTGCTAAAGCGTTGGTGGATAAAAGTACAAGAATTATCAAGCTATGTATTTTGGAAGATATCGATACAACTGAACCGTACTACATGAATTTAATGATTGGTATAGCTAAAACTTTAGATTTACACCAGTATTCATTGCAATTGGTTACTCGCAAGAACTTTGACATTGGTAATTGTGACGGTTATATTATCACTGGGATGCGTCAACAAGACGTTGACTGGATCAAGAATTTAAAAAAGCCGGTCATTATTTTTGGTGAAAATCGTTATGGATTTGATTTTGTGGATACTAACAATAAGGCTGGTCTTTATAAATTAGCAGAGTTAGCTTTGCAAAAAGGCTATGAGAAACTAGTTTATATTGGAATCGACAGTAAGGAATCATTTGAATATTCTCGAGAAGCTGGTTATTTACAACAAGTCCAAGAGCGTCGGATGCTTCCAGAATTGCATCGATTCGATAACCATAGCCATTTGGCAGAAGAATTTATCGAATCTAATTGGAAGAAAATCAAACCCAACACTGCCTTTTTATGTGCCTCAGATCGTTTGGCCATTGGTATTCTACGGGGAATCGTACGTTCTGGTGGCAAAGTTCCAGAGGATTTTGGCGTAACTGGTTTTGATGGTGTCTTTTTGAATCAAGTGGCTTCGCCAAAAATTACGACGATTAAACAATCGATAATTGAAATGGGGAGTGCTTGTGGTGAGAACTTACTAGATAAAATTGAAACTAAAGAAAGCCAAGGAGCTTTAGTCTTTGAACCCAAGATTAGTTTTGGCGGTACTCTTAGGGATTAACCTGTTACCGATAACATTTCAGATAGTCTTGCTTAGGCGAGGCTTACTTTTTTATACTGAGGTGTAAGGGTTTACACGAAAGGGGCAACTATCATGAATTGGTATGATCAAGCAATAATTTATCAAATCTATCCTAAGAGTTTTCAAGATACTAATGATGATGGTATTGGTGACATACAGGGGATTATCAAACATTTAGGTTACATTAAAGATATGGGATTTAATACCATTTGGTTGAATCCAATTTTTGTCTCACCACAGATTGATAATGGTTATGATGTTTCTAATTATTTTGCCATCGATCCAATTTTGGGGGATACAAGTGATTTTTCGGAAATGATGACTAAGGCTCATGAATTGGGACTTCATATTATTTTAGATTTGCCAATCAACCATACGTCCGACCAACATCCATGGTTTCAAGATGCTTTAAATAATCCACATAGTATTTTTCGAGATTACTATATTTGGCATCCAGCTGTTGACGGACATGAGCCCAACAATTGGGGATCATTCTTTGGTGGTAGCGTTTGGGAGAAGAATCCAACCAATCCAAACGAGTATTATTTTCATCTTTTCGATAAAAAAATGCCTGATTTGAATTGGAAAAATCCAGAGGTTCAAAAGTCAATCGCTGATATTGCTAAGTTTTGGCTCGAAAAGGGCGTTGACGGATTTCGTTTGGATGCCTTCATTCATATCGCTAAGGCAAATTTTGAACAGAACTCGTTGGATAGTAGTACTAAATTTCCAATTGATGACCAATTCTATGCTAAGTTGCCCGCAGTAAAAGACTATATGTCAGGTTTTGTTAGAGAAATCAAAAAAATTAAGCCAGATGTATTCTTGTTTGGTGAAGCGTCATCTGCCCAGGCTCGTGATGCTGCTGAATACACACGACCAGATGAGCACGTTTGTGATGTGGTCGTTAATTCAGATAATTATGGTGAAGTTTATGATGATAGTAATCCGGATATACCTAAGTTTTTCCAAGATCGAAAGTTATCGCTTGATAGTTTGAAAAAAACTTATGTAACTTGGGAAAGTATTTTGGATCATGTCAGTTTGCCAACTTTAACATGGGGCAATCATGATATTAGTCGAGTTTTGGATCGACTGAACTTGCCAGTGCATGATGATAAAATTACCAAATTATTAGCAACAATGCTATTTTTACAACGTGGAATACCAGTAATTTACTATGGTGAAGAAATCGGTATGCACGGATTGAAGTATCAAAAGGTTGCAGATTTCACTGATCAAAGAGCAGTAGATCTGATTAATAATTTGCGCCACAAGTCGTTTACTGATGACCAGATTTTACGACTGTTGAATAATCAAGATGAGATGACAGCTCGAGGTCCAATGCAGTGGAATTCAACGAAGTATCGAGGCTTTTCTGAAGAAAGACCTTGGAATTGGGCCAAAGTTGATTCCAATTGTGTCGATCAAGAGATTGCTGATCCCAATAGTATTATGAATTTTTATAGAGAACTTTTAAAAATAAAAAAGCATGACTGTTTTACTAGTGGCGATTATTGTTTACTAATTACTGCCCCAAATATTTATGCTTATCAACGAAAGACAGCTGATAATCAAGGTTTAGTTGTAGCTAATTTTTCTGATAAGAAAGTCAACTTTACTTTGCCAGAAGGTGTTTGGGAAAAAGTGTTAGCTAACGAATCTAGTGAGGTTAAGGATGGAATCGTCAAACTAGGTGCATGGGGTTGTTGTGCTTTTGAATCTAATTAGAGGGGTGTGTAATTAATGGCAAGTCAAACAGATGTTAAATTAAGAAAGATGCAAATTTATTGCATTTTTGTAAGAAATCATACTAAAAAAGGTACTTTAAAAGCAATTGAACCGGACTTGGATCGAATTAAGAGTTTGGGTACTGATTGCATTTGGTTGATGCCTATTTTTCCAATTGGTAAAAAAGACCGCAAAGGTAAGCTCGGTTCACCTTATTCAATCAAGGACTACCGTGCTATCGATCCAAAACTAGGAACATGGCAAGATTTTCTAGAGTTAGTAAAATCTATCCATGATCGTGGTATGAAAGTTATGTTGGATATTGTTTACAATCATACTTCTCGTGATTCAGTATTATTACAAGTACATCCAGAATGGTTCTTACATGACCATGAAGGTAATTTGTACAATAAGAATGAAGACTGGACAGATGTAGCTGAATTAGATTATTCTCACAAGGCTTTGTGGAATTATCAAATCGAAACTCTTAAACGTTATGCCAAAATCGTTGATGGTTTCAGATGCGATGTTGCTCCACAAGTACCAATCGAATTCTGGAAGGAAGCCCGCAAAGAAGTTGCTAAGGTTAACCCTAAGACCATTTGGTTAGCTGAATCTACTGGTCCTGATTATATTAAGACATTGAATGCCAAAGGGTATCACGTTTCTTCGGATGCAGAATTATACAGTGCCTTTGACATGACTTACGATTATGATATTGACCAGACTTTCCGTAAATATGTTAAGGGTGACTTGCCTTTAAAGAAGTATGTTGAAGCTTTGAATACTCAAGGAGTAATTTATCCTTCAAATTATATTAAGATGAGAGCTTTGGAGAATCATGATCAAGAAAGAGCTCATAGTCTCTTTATCAATGAAAATGATGTCTATAATTGGACAGCCTTTTCAGAATTTCAGAAAGGTTCAACTTTAGTTTATGCTGGTCAAGAGTATGGATTTAAACACACACCAAGTCTTTTTGATAAAGATAAATTGGACTGGGATGATAAGAAGATGAACCTCAGTTCTTTGATTTTCAAGATGCATCAGATGAGTCAGAGTGATATTCAAGTGTCAGGAACTTATAAGATTACTGCTCTAGAAAATGATATCGTTGAAGTAACTTATAAGATGGGAGACATTATCAGAATTGGTATCTTCACTCTTAAAGGGATGCCAGGAGAGGTTCCTGTAGCTTTGGCAAGCGACAGTTACACTAACATGATTGACAATTCCTTGATCAAAGTTAAGGATGGAATCGTGATGTTAGACTATGATCCAATTATCATTCAAGGTAAAAATAACGAATAACAAAAAAGCAGTCGATTAGATTAATAATTGACTGCTTTTTGAATGCCTTAAATTTCAATCGTGTTACAAACCTGTTATCGGTAACATCGAGAAAGCGGTTGCAAAGAAACCTTTTTAGAAACATAATGGAAACTGTAGTAAGGAAATAATATTTTTATAGGGGGCTTTGGTAATGAAGAAGAACTTCTGGAAACGCTTTGGAAAGCGTATAGCAGTTGTTGCTCTGGCCGCTAGTGCAGCGTTTATGCTGGCAGCTTGTGGTAATTCATCCTCAGGTAAGGATGTTAAGATTACAATTCTTCAAGGAAAGGTTGAGAACAACAAGCAATTCAAACAAATTGCTAAGGATTATGAAAAGTCACATCCACATGTAAAGATTGAAGTTACATCAATCGGTGGTGGTACTCAATATGATCCAGTTCTAAAGACCAGAATTTCATCTGGTAATGCACCAACAATCTTCAGTTTGGCTGGTCCAGCTGATGTGCAACAATTCAAGGCACATGAAGCAGATTTGTCAGACACAAAGGCAGCAAAAGCTGCACAACCTGGTACTTTGAGCGCTGTTAAGACTGGCGGCAAGACCGTTGGACTTCCATTCAACGTTGAAGGTTATGGTTTGGTTTATAACAAGCAAGTCTTCCAAAAGGCTGGCATTGATCCAAACAGTTTGACAACTATGGATAAACTTGAAGCAGCTATCAAACAAATTGATGCGCAAAAGAGTGAATTAGGTATCAAAGGCGTCTTTGCTACACCTGGTAAAGAAGCTTGGGTATTCTCAGATCACTTAGCTAACCTATACATTGGTCAAGACTTCAATGGTAACGCTTTGAAACTTTACAAATCAAAGAAGATGCCATTCACAAAGGCTAATGATATGAAGACTATGATTGATCTTGAAAAGACTTATTCTATCCAACCAATCATGCAACTAGATTACTCAGCACAAGTTAACCAATACTTCTCACAAGGTAAAGTTGCTATGATTCAACAAGGTGACTGGATCTATCCTACAATCGAAGGTATCGATAAAGACTTTGCTAAGAATGACGTTGGTATGATTCCTATTCCTGTACCTGGTGAAGAAGGCAAGATGCCTGTTGGTACTTCACTATACTGGGCAGTTAATAGCAAGAAATCAACACAAGAACAAAAAGCTGCTAAAGACTTCTTAGACTGGATGTACACATCTAAAGAAGGTAAGAAACAAGTTGTAAACAAGTTACACTTCGTACCTGCATACAAAGGTTACAGTAACTTCAAGATGAGCGATCCATTGACATCAGCAGTCTTTGAATACTCACAAAATCACAAGACAACAGGCTGGGCATTCCCAGGATACACTGGTACTTCATGGGATCCAGACGTTGCACAACCAAATCTACAAAAGTACTTATCAGGCAAACAAAGCTGGGATAAGACAGTTCAAAATATGAAAGATGGTTGGGCAAAACAACAAAAATCATCTAATAACTAAAAGTAACAAAAGAGGGCAATGAATATGAAAAATAGAAGTCTTTCGTTTTGGCTATTTTTAACACCAACCCTCATTGCGTTAGCTTTGGTAGTATTTATTCCGGTAATTGAAGGATTGTTTTACTCATTTACTGATTGGGACGGTTTAACTTTTACCAAGATGGTAGGATTTCAAAATTACATAACATTGTTCCACGATAAGGCGTTTATTAACGCCTTTTGGTTTACAGTGGGGTTTGTAATTGTCACTGTCATTATGCTGAACGTAATAGGCTTGGGCTTAGCATTATTAGTAACACAAAAATTCAAGGGAAATAATTTCTTACGTACCGTTTTCTTTATGCCAAATATGATTGGTGGTTTGATTTTAGGTTTCATCTGGCAATTCATTTTTACTCAAGGTTTTCAAGCTTTAGGTAATGCCTTGCATATGCATTGGCTATTGAATTGGCTAACAAATGAAACAACTGGTTTCTGGGGACTAGTTATTGTTACAGTTTGGCAAATGAGTGGTTATATCATGATCATTTATATTGCTTATCTACAAAATATCCCTAATGAAATCATTGAAGCTGCAAAGATTGACGGAGCTTCAGCATGGCAACGTTTCACAAAAATCACGTTCCCAATGATTGCTCCTGCATTCACAGTTTGCATGTTTTTAACTTTATCAAATGGTTTTAAGATTTATGATCAAAACTTGTCATTGACAAATGGTGGTCCTTACAATTCAACACAAATGTTAGCGATGGATATTGTTAACACCGCTTATAACTCAGCTAACTTCTCCTTGTCAGAAGCAAAAGCTATTGTATTCTTCGTAATTGTTGCTGCTATTTCACTATTGCAAGTTGCTTATAACCGTAAGAGGGAGGCTGATCTCCATTGAAAACAAAAGGTAGAACCATTATTGGAATTGTCGGGCTCTTGTTAGGTATCTTATGGTTGTTCCCATTTTATTTGATCGTATCAAATTCATTTAAGACACCAAAAGGTATCTTTGCATCAGTTTTGTCATTACCACATCCAAGTACAACTGATAACTATGTTAATTCGTTTCAAGCGTTGCACTTTATCGCTTCATTGACGAATTCATTGATTATTACAATTTGCAGTGTGTTAGTCATTATTTTAGCTTCATCAATGGCTGCATATGCACTTCAAAGAAATCATAGTAAATTGAGTAGTGGATTGTTGTTACTATTTATTTCCGCTATGTTGATTCCTTTCCAATCCGTTATGATTCCTTTGACAGCTAACTTCGGTGCTGTACATTTTCTAAACATGTGGGGACTTGTCATCATGTATCTAGGTTTTGACTGCAGTTTGTCAGTCTTCTTGTATCAAGGTACATTATCAAGTATTCCTATCGCAATGGATGAATCAGCTGAACTAGAAGGGGCAAGTCGTTGGCAGATCTTTACTAAAGTTATCTTCCCAATGCTCAGTCCTATCACAGTTACCGTAGCAATCTTGAATATCATTGCTATCTGGAACGATTATCTATTGCCATCACTAGTATTGCCACAAGCGCAATACACAATTCCACTTCAAATGTTTAATTTCTTCGGTGAATACACAAAGCAATGGCACTTAGCCTTAGCTGGTATCACTATTTCCATCATTCCGGTTATCCTATTTTATCTATTCGCACAAAAATGGATCATCAAAGGTGTTACCGATGGTGCTGTTAAGTAATTAAAGAAAGGACAGATTATTGTGATCAATCTAAAATCGAAAAATGGACAAAGATTAATGGCGAGTGGTAACTGGCTTTGGTCATTATTTACCATTAACTTCTCATTCTTTATTATCAATTTTCCAGTGATATTGACTGCAATCATCTTGTTCAGTTTGAAGTTTTCAGCTACTTATACGATGTTGTTAGTTATCGTATGGTTGATGTTATCAGTTTTTACAATTCCTGGATTGGTTGCTAGTTATGCAGCTGTTCAAGAATGGCAACTAAACGGTAGTGTGAGTTTTTTTAAATATTTTTTTAAAAAATGGTTTGATTTTCAGAAAAACTATCTTCTCAATTTTGGTTTAGGTTTCGTTGCAAGTTTGTTCATTTTATTAAATAAAGTTGCAATGGGAAATACGCAGTGGCACGTAGCAGTGATGATTTTAACATTTGTTTATTTCATGGCTTTAGTCGCTGTTAGTTTCCAACTGGCAACAAATGAGTTTGAAAGTATTTTAACTTTATTCGTTGAAAAGCCTCTACCAATTATAATCTCAGTAATAGTATTTTTAATCTTGATATTGTTGAATTTCGTTTTGCAATTGGCCTTCTTGAGTGTGATCTGCAGTGTCTCGCTTGCAACGTATGTCTCATACAGATTATTAGGTGGTCAAGTAGCCAAAAAGGATTGACTTTGGGTGTGGAGGACACATCTAGATTGATTAGTAAGATTAAACTTATTAGTTAACTGGAAGTCAAAAAATAAAAGGAGCGTTAAAAATGGTAAAAATTAATTTGGATCACATTTACAAACGCTATCAAGGTAATACTGACTATTCAGTTAGTGATTTCAACCTAGACATTAAAGATGGTGAATTTATTGTCTTCGTTGGACCTTCCGGATGTGGTAAATCCACCACATTACGTATGATAGCGGGACTAGAGGATATTACTAAAGGTGACTTTAAGATGGATGGCAAGGTCATGAATAAGGTTCAACCAAAAGATCGTGATATCGCGATGGTTTTCCAAAACTATGCCTTGTATCCACATATGACAGTCTTTGATAATATGGCTTTTGGTTTAAATATTCGTAAAAACGATAAGGAAGATACTAAGAAACGGGTTGATAATGCCGCTAAAATCTTAGGATTGACACCATATTTGAAACGTAAGCCAGCCGCTCTATCAGGTGGTCAAAGACAACGTGTTGCTTTAGGTCGTGCCATTGTCCGTGATGCAAACTTGTTCTTACTTGATGAACCATTGTCAAACTTGGATGCTAAATTGAGAGTTCAGATGCGTACTGAAATTGCTCAATTGCATCAACGTTTGGGACGTAACTTTATCTATGTTACTCACGACCAAGTCGAAGCTATGACTATGGCTGATCGTATCGTTATCATGAATGACGGTATGATTCAACAAGTTGGTACTCCTGCCGAGTTGTACAGCAAACCAGAAAACAAATTCG
Source organism: Companilactobacillus pabuli (assembly GCF_014058425.1). NCBI lineage: Bacteria > Bacillati > Bacillota > Bacilli > Lactobacillales > Lactobacillaceae > Companilactobacillus > Companilactobacillus pabuli. The sequence goes on along the minus strand of NZ_CP049366.1, from coordinate 1,228,681 downwards.
TTGCTGGGTTCATTGGTTCTCCGGCTACTAATTTCTTCGATGTTAAGATTGAAGATGGCAAGATTGTCAATGACGGTGGTATCAACATTGCCATCCCTGAAGGTCAATACAAAGTGCTCGAACAAAAAGGTTATGTTGGTAAGGATGTCATATTTGGTATTCGTCCAGAAGACATTCATGCCGAAGAAGTTGCAATTCAAGCTTTCCCTGATGCCATAATTAATGCTAAGATTCAAGTTTCCGAATTGCTAGGTGCTGAATCAATCCTTTACTCTAATCTCGGTGGAACTGACTTTATTGCAAAAGTTGATGCACGTGATCATAGAGAACCTGGCGATAACGTTCAAATGGCTTTTGAAATGACAAAAGCACATTACTTTGACAAAGATACAGAAGAAACAATTCTTTAAGGATTATAAAAGGTAATTAGGTGTTTACCTAATTACCTTTTTTTATAGGAGGTGTCAAAATGCAAAGGATTTTTGAAGTTAGTCCTTGGAATGTTTTAACCCACAATTTAGATAAAGATAATAAAAGACTCCAAGAAAGTATTACGAGTTTAGGTAACGGATACATGGGGATGAGAGGTAATTTCGAAGAAGATTATTCAGGGGATAGTCTTCCGGGAATTTACTTAGCAGGGGTTTGGTTCCCTGATAAAACACGTGTCGGTTGGTGGAAGAATGGCTATCCTAAGTATTTTGGAAAGGTCATTAATGCAGTCAACTTTATTAAAATGAATTTCTTGATCGATGGATCAAAATTAGATTTAAATAAAGATACAATTAGTGATTTCACTCTCGACTTAAATATGAAAGATGCCACTTTATCGAGATCATTTATCGTTGATAAAGATGGTAAGAAGATTAAATTTAATTTCATTAGATTTTTGAGTGCTGCTCAAAAGAATTTATCAGTTCAAAAAGTAACTTTTGAGAACCTTTCTGATCAAAATGTGACTGTTAAGGTCATCTCAAGTATTGATGCTGACGTAAAAAATGAAGATGCTAACTATGACGAACGTTTCTGGCAAGTTCTAGAAATTAACGAAGACTATTTGATTGCTAAGACTAAGCCTAATGACTTTGGTACACCAAGATTTACTTCGGGGATGGATGCCAAATATGTGACAGACTTAGATGAAGTTGATCAAAAGGTTACTGATTTAGAAACAAGCAGAACTTTCCAAAAGACTTTGAAACCAGAAGAAGTCGGTTCGATCGAAAAGCGTGTCGTTGTTTTGACATCACGCGATTATGAAACAGTTGATGATCTAAGAGATGCACTAGAAGCTGTCAGTGCTAAAACAACCAAATTCTCTTATGAACAATTGCTTAGCGAGCATAAAAATGTTTGGGATCAACGTTGGAGCCAATCAGATATTAAAATTGATGGCGATACGGATGCTCAACAAGGTATGCGTTTCAATTTATTCGGTTTATTGACAACTTATTCTGGAGAAGATTCTCGTTTAAACATTGGTCCAAAGGGCTTTACTGGTGAAAAGTATGGTGGTGCTACTTATTGGGATACCGAAGCCTTTTGTATTCCAGTTTACTTAGGTATCACTCAACCAGATGTTTCGAGAAACTTGCTAATGTATCGTTATAACCAATTGGACGGAGCTTACGTCAATGCCAAAGAGCAAGGATTAAAAGGTGCTTTGTTCCCAATGGTTACTTTCAATGGAATTGAATGCCATAACGAATGGGAAATCACCTTTGAAGAAATTCACCGTAACGGTGATATAGCGTTTGCTATTTACAACTATACTCGTTATACAGGTGATAAGTCCTTTGTTCTCAATGAAGGTAGTAAGATCTTAACTGAAATTTCTCGTTTCTGGGCTGATCGGGTTGACTATAGTAAGCGTCATGACCGTTATATGATTTTCGGCGTTACCGGACCAGATGAATATGAGAATAATGTTGATAATAACTGGTATACGAACTTCTTAGCTAAGTGGACTTTGAAGTATACGTTACAAATTCTCGGTGAAGTTTCAAAAGAACAATTTGATAAGCTAGCCGTTTCCAAAGCTGAAATGGATCAGTGGCAAGATATCATTGATAAGATGTACTTGCCATATGATGAGGATTTGGGTATCTTTGTTCAACACGACGGATACTTGAATAAAAATCATGACCCTGTTTCAACTATTCCAAAAGATCAATTGCCAATCAACCAGCACTGGTCATGGGATAAGATTTTACGTTCACCATATATCAAACAAGGTGATGTTCTTCAAGGAATTTGGGACTTCATCGACGAATTCAGTGAACGTGAAAAGAAGCGTAACTTTGACTTCTATGAACCTATGACAGTTCACGAGTCAAGTCTTTCACCTGCAATCCATTCAGTTTTAGCAGCTGATCTTCACTACGAAGAGAAAGCGGTTGCATTATATGAGAGGACCGCTAGACTAGACTTAGACAATTATAATAATGACACCGCAGATGGTTTGCACATTACTTCAATGACCGGTGGCTGGCTAGCAATGGTTCAAGGGTTTGCTGGTATGCGTGTAGCTGATGATGGTACGCTTAGTTATAAGCCATTCTTGCCTAAGAAATGGAATAGTTATTCATTTAGACAAGTCTTTAGAAATCGTGTAATTGAAGTTTCTGTCTCAAGCGATGGACCACAATTCAAATTGATTTCTGGAGAACCATTACAGATTCAAGTTTACGGTAAGCCACAAATGCTTAAATAATTGTGAAAATAAAGGTGTCTGGATAATTTTATTCAGGCACTTTTTTATCAAAGGAGAATAGTATGGTTAAATTTGAACAAATTAAAGGTTTTATTTTCGATTTAGATGGTGTAATTGCTAATACGTCACTTTACCATGGTAAAGCTTGGCATCAATTGGCCGATGAATTAGGCGTTACTTGGACAGAAGATTTAGCCAACCAGCTAAAGGGTGTAGCTAGAATGGATTCTTTGAATTTGATCCTTAAAGCTGGCGGCAAAGAAAATGATTACACGGAAGATGAAAAAGAAAAATTAGCTGCCAAAAAGAATGATAATTATTTAGGGCTGTTGGACTCTTTGAGCCAAGATGATATTTTGCCAGGAATGAAAGAATTTATTGAAGAATTATCAGATCATCATTATTTAATTTCTTTAGCTTCTTCTTCAAAAAATTCACCAATTGTCTTGAAAAAATTAGATTTGGCCAAATATTTTGACGGAAAAGTTGATCCAGCTACTTTGACACACGGAAAACCCGATCCAGAAATTTATGTTCGTGGAGCAGAGGTTTTGAATCTAAAGCCTGAGGAATGTATCGGTTTAGAAGATGCGATTGCCGGGATTAAATCAATCAACGGTGCACATGAAACTTCTCTTGGAATCGGTGATCCAAAGATGCTTAATGAAGCAGATTTAAACTTTAACGATACTTCTGAAGTAACACTTGAAAATATTAAAAAGGCTATGGATTAATTATCTAATCACAGTATCAGATATTGATTGCACAGAATGGGTAGAAATATGACAGTAACGAAGACAATTTTTGGGGAAATTGGAACTGATCCCGTTTATTCATACAAAATAACTAATAAAAATCAAACTAGCATCAATGTTTTGACTTACGCTGCTACATGGCAAAATTTTGAAGTGGTTGAAGATGGCGTGAAGCACTCGTTGATTGAGCATTTCAATGATTTGGATGATTATATTAAAACACCTTATATGGTAGGTAAAACAATTGGACGTGTCGCAGGTCGAATTAAAGATGCTAAGTTTTCTATTAATGGTGTTGACTATCAAATGACACCCAATAATGGCAAAAACGTCATGCACAGTGGTGACCATGGATTACAGAGTCAAAACTTTGACAGTACGATTGATTCGGACAATTCGGTTTTGTTTACACATACAGTCAAAGGTGAGGATGAATTTCCCGGGACGTTGATGGTAAAAATCAGATACAGTCTAAATGATGACGATGAAGTACAAATAACTTACAGTGCTGAGACTGATCATGACACGCTATTTAATCCAACTTGTCACGTTTATTTTGACATTGATGATGAGAATATTCGCCAGCAACAATTGAAAATCAATTCGAAGCGTTTCGTCGATGTTGATGCTGAAAAGATTCCTACTGGAAAATTGTTAGCAACGACCAATGCTTATGACTTTAAGAATTTCAAAAAGATTGGTCAAGGATTGAAGCAGCTCAAACCATTAGATAAAGTTGAATTCGATGATGCATTTGTTGTGGGTAAAAAAGCTGCTACGTTGAAGTCAGAGCATCGAGCAATTGATTTGTACACTGATAGAGGTGGATTAGTTATTTTCACCGCTAATCCAATTGATTCAGTAAAAGCTCAAAATCATGAATTCAGTTCACTAGCGATGGAGCTACAAACTTTGCCAGATGCTATTCATCATCCAGATTTTGGAAACACAATTCTACCTGCCAATCAGAAAGTAAGCTACACTAATAAATATAAATACAGAAAATTAGATTAGAGGGGTTTTATGAGGATAGAACACGTTGGTCTTTTTGTTCGCAATTTAGATAGAACTGTCGAGTTTTATGAAACTTATTTTGAGGCAAAAGCTTCAGACAAATATCACAATCCAGTAACGACTTTCTCTTCACGCTTTTTGACTTTTCCAGATGGGGCAAGATTAGAAGTTGGTACTAGAGATGACTTGAATCGGCACCATGAAAAAGGGTATCCACTCGGGTATATGCACATTGCGATTGCCTTAGGCTCAAAAGAAAAAGTTGATCAGTTAACTGAAACAATAGAAAAGGCTGGTTATAAACATCTCAGTGGCCCAAGGGTGACCGGAGATGGTTATTACGAGAGTGTTGTTTGTGATCCAGAGGGGAATCAAATTGAATTAACAGTTTAAAAAAATCGGGCATCCAAAGGGATGTCTTTTTTTATGTCTTGGAATCGTTTTCTTTAAATGGTATAGTTTTAATTATCATTGTTAGTACACCGATTTTCTCTAAAATGATAAGAAAGGTATATACAAATGGTTGATGATTTTACTAAAAGAAACGAACTCAAGACGGAATTGATCAATTTATCGGCGATTTTAGGTTTGCCGAAAGGAACTGAAGTTTTTGTCAGTGATATTCATGGTGAATATGATGAATTTGCACATATTATGCGTAATGGCTCTGGAAACACTAAACAAAAAATTGCGGAATTATTTACTGGTCGGTTATCTAGTGTTTCTCAGAAAAAATTAGCTTTTTTAATTTATTATCCGTCAGAAATTTTAAAACGTACGAAAGCTCAAATAAGAAATAAAGATGATTTGACACAATGGTATATGGATACTTTTAATAATTTGATTGAAATGTTAAGGTATACTGCCAATAAATACACGCGTTCTAAAGTTAGAAAGACGCTTAATCCAGAATTTGTCTACGTAACGGAAGAATTACTTTATGCTGATAATAATGCGGAAACGAAACAATTGTCTTATCAAAATATTTTAGATGGCATTATTGATTTAAAGATGGCGGATGATTTCATTATTGCTACTTGTCATTCTATTCAACGTTTAGTGGTGGATCATGTTCACGTTATTGGCGATATTTATGACCGTGGACCGCATCCGGATTTCGTGATAGAACATTTGGTCAAACATTGGCAAAGTTTTGACTTTCAGTGGGGAAATCATGATATTTTGTGGATGGGGAGTTTAGCGGGTTCAAAATTATGTATACTAAATCTTCTCAGAATTTGTGCCCGTTATGATAATTTAACGATTCTGCAAGATGCCTACGGAATTGATCTACAAAAAATAATTGATTTTTCCTTAGAGAATTATCATAAACAAATTACCTTTTTACCAAAATCAGATACGGGTAAAAAAATCACCACTGTACGAGAAGAAATTGATAGTTGTGTTCAACAGGCTGTGGCCATTATGCAATTTAAATTGGAAGGTCAGACGATAAAAAGACATCCAGAGTTTCAGATGAATAATCGACTTTTATTGGAAAAAATTGACTTTGATCATCAGACAATTACATTAGCTGGTCAGACTTATCCTCTTCAAGACGGCTGTTTTCAGTTAGTTGATCGAGAAAACCCTTATCAATTAACTGAAGATGAAAATAGGATGATTGACTATTTGATGAAACAATTTGCTAAATCGAAGAAATTGCACCGTCATATCAACTACTTAGTCGATAATGGTTCAATGTATTTAAAATATAACGATAATCTCTTATTGCATGGTTGCATTCCCGTAGATACTGAGGGTAACTTATTAAGTTTAGAAATTCATGGGCATAAATATTTTGGACATGCGTTGTTTGATTATTTTGATAAGATTATTCGTCAAGCGTTAAAAGATCAACAATCTAGTCAAAATATCGATATGATTTGGTATTTGTGGACAGGAAAATTGTCGCCTTTGTTTGGAAAAGACCAGATGACAACATTTGAACGTTATTTTATTGCTGATAAAAGTACTCACTTAGAAGTTTTGAATCCTTATTATTCTTTAAGGCAAGAGGAGTGGTTTGCAGATAAATTATTGCAGGATTTTGGATTGAAAAATGGTCATATCATTAATGGTCATACGCCAGTCAAAGCGGGCGAATCGCCAATTATGGCTAATGGAAAAATTTTTGTGATAGATGGTGGGATGTCAAAGCCTTATCACAAAACGACTGGTATCGGTGGTTATACATTGTTGTCTAATTCTTACGGATTGCAATTAGTAACGCATGAACCCTTTACGACTAGGGAAAAAGCTATTAGAGAAATGACTGATGTAGTTTCAACCAAACGGGTGATTGAACAAGCTGTTAGTCGAAAAAGAGTCGCCCAAACGGACGTTGGGAAAAAGTTAATACAACAAAGAAAAGAATTACTCGAACAATTGGCACGAATAAAGTAACCGATTACAAAAACTTTGCTACAATAGATTATGAAGTTAATTAAAAATCGAGGGAAAAATTTATGCCAAAATATTTAGTATTTATGGATCTTGATGGAACGCTTTTAGCGAGTGATCATAAGCATATTTCTCCACGAACTAAAGAAACAATTGAGAATCTACAACAAAAAGGAGTAATTTTTTACATTGCGACAGGGCGGATGTATGAATTAGCTAAAATTACGCAGAGATTGTTAAATCCTGATGTAAAGATGATAACGTCTAACGGAGCTGTCTTTGATGGTGCTAAAGGTCGAGAGGTTACTAAATTAGGTTCAAAGGCGGTTGATTTGGCGTATAAAGTAACGGCTAAATATCAATTGCCAATGATGCTCTTTACACCAGAGAAAGCTTATTTCACAAGAAAAATTCCTGATTTCATCGCCCAAAATGCTGGTAATTTTGATGAAGATTTTGGCTATGAGGAAGTCGAAAGCTTTTCAGAATTAAAATCAGTTACTGGCGATATCACTAATGGCGTAGTTTTGAGTCGTGGTGATATGTCAGAGCTTCATATTGTTCGAGATGAGTTGATCGATAGCGGTTTAATGGAAATGTCATCTTCTAGTCCAGATAATTTGGAAATGATTCCACTGCAAACAGATAAGGGAACGGCAGTTAAACGAATTCAACAAGAATGGGGCATAGATTACGACCATACTTTCGTTTTTGGTGATGGAATGAATGATGTCGGGATGATGAAGGAAGCTAAGTATTCAGTTGCCATGGGTAATGGGTTACCCGAAGTTAAAAAAATTGCTAATTTTGTGACTGAAACTAACGCTAAAGACGGCTTAGCCAAATTTTTAGAAGATTATTTTACAAAAGAAAAATAAAAAACAGGTTTGATTTCGAATAGGAAAATCAAACCTGTTTTTGTATCAAATTAATTTAATTGTTGACGAATCCGTTTTTCTTCACCGACAGCAATAATAGCTAAAATAATGATACTCAATACGACCGCCATGTAGAAGACAATGAAAGTATCATTCCAACCATGAAGGTTCATGCCAAGAATTGAGAGACCATTTTGCTTAGGATCGGCAATGGCCGCAAAACCAACTTGTGCCATCAAATCGCCGAAGATGTAAGCAAAGGTACCAGTCAATCCATCAGACACGTTTAGAGCATTTTTAGGTACGAAACTGATAACAGAGACACCGATCAATAGTTGTGGTCCGTAAATCAACATACCTAAGAAAAACAAAGAAGTATTGATCATCATAGGTGTTGTCCCGTAACGATAACCCAAAACAACGAAGGCTGTCAGAGCTAAACAAATGATTGAAACAACAGCCCGACGACCCTTCAAAAGATCTGAGAACCAGCCCCAAACAACACTACCAATAATTCCACCTAATTGGAAAAGCAATAAAGTATTGGCACCTTGAGCTACTGTGAAGTGAAGCTGTTGAACAGTGTACAAGGGAGCCCAGTTGACGATACCGATTCTAACGACATAAACGAAGACGTTAGCGATACACAATAGCCAGACCCAAGGACTCTTCATGACGAAAGTCTTAAAAATAGTCCACTTACTCATCTTGGAAGCAGATTGATCAGCTTTTGAAATATTTTCACCAAAGATGATTTCACTAGGGTCCCAACCTAGTTCTTGTGGGTCATCAGCCCCGAAGAATAATCCCCAGAAACCGACGATTAAACCAATAATGGCGGGAAAAATAAACATACCACCGACGTTACCGCCAAAGAGATGATTTGCACCCCAAAGAGCGATAACACCAGCAACAGCACCACCGAATTCGTGAGAAATGTTCCAAATTCCAATATAGCGTCCACGAGTAGTAGTTGTCGTCCAACGTGAAATGGTGGATAAAGAAGCTGAGCCACCAGGAGATTGGAAAATACCATTCAATGACCAAAGTACTAAGATCAATCCGACAGGAGCTTGATTCATTAATAAGGCAACCCCAATAATTAACGTCATAATAGCAGCGAGAATCAAAAGGAACGACATGAATTTCTTAGTATTCTTACCATCAACGACGTAGCCTAGAACAGTTTTACCGATCCCGTAAGCTAGTGAGAATCCATAACCAATCCAACCTAGTGCAGTTGTAGAAATCCCATCTTTAACTAACAAAGGTTGTGCTGCAGAAAGATTATTCCGAATCAAATACATGCAGAAGTAAACGAAGAAAACGACCAAAAATGACTTTAAGAATTCACGAAACCAACGACTCTTTTGTTCGTTAATTGATAAACCCAATTTTTGAGGACGTTTCAGGTCAAAATAATGTAACATAAAAATCCCTCCCCAATAAATTTATTTATGACCAAATCGATTATAACGCAATGAAAACGGATAAACGCTGTAATCATGGTTATTCTAGTCTATCGAACCGGTTCGATAACAATAAATTTTCAGAAAAAAGGGAGAGATTTAGGTTTGTGGCTCTTTCTTAAGTTAGGTTAGTAGTAATATTCCGTCCTCCATAGCAAAGCAAATTTGGCTGGAACGATGTGGGTACGACTTGGAGCCTTTGCTATTCCGGACTAGATAGTAATTTTATATTTTTAATGACTGAGTAAATAGGCATCTATTTAAACAATAGTCAAAATGACTATATTTGAATGGATGCTATTTTCGCTCTTTTATTAATTGAATCAGTTTATTTAATAGTTGCGCAAATATCTGCTAATTTAGTCACTTCATAAGTGGGCTTAAAATCAGTCTTATTATTAATCTCATTCTTGTTATACCAAAGACTATCGATATTACTATAATTAGCACCAGCAATATCTGAGGAAAGTGAGTCGCCAATCATTAAAAAGTCTTCAGGTTTTGCCTGTAATTCATTTTCAATGGCTTCAAAGAATTTTTTGTCAGGTTTATCGAAACCAATATCTTCTGATAAAAATATCTTTTCAAAGTATTGGTCAATTTTTGCGCCTGCCGTTTGGGAATATTGTTTATCGCCGGTTCCGTTTGAAGCCGCAAATAGACGATATGTTTTATTTAATTCCTGTAGGATCTCTTTAGCGCCGGGCATCAATTCGTGCTGTTGATTTAGTACATCAAAGTATTGTTGATTTATGTTGGTAGTATCGATTTTTTTGTTGAAATGACTAAATAGATTTGGAAAGCGACTGTCCATCAATTCTTGTCGACTAATCTGCTTTTCTTCCAATTGTTTCCACAAATAGTCATTCATTTGATACCAATATTGAATTTGTTCATCATTGAATGGAAAATCAACATATTTAGCCATTTCTTTTAAAGCATTATGTGTATTGGCCCTTGTATCTAGAATAGTATCATCAAGGTCGATTAAAATATATTTGTAGTTCATAAAAATCCTCCGTAAATAAGTAATAATTGCTGTTAAAAATAAAATTCAAAAAATACAATAAATCAAGTTAATTTTTGATTAAATAATAGTTACTATGTTAATTTATAAGTACAATCATGTAATTTTTGGTTCATTTTTTAATACCAGTTCTATAATTCTTTTGTTGTGATAACAACAAGAGGGAGATTTGATAATGGTTTTAAAAAGAAAAACGACAATTCTTTTGGCGACAATATTTTCGTTCTTGATAGTACTTTTGGGAGCTACTAATGTAAGCGCTGCTAGAACAGATATGGTCGATGTGTCCAATAATAATGGAGCCATGACTGTTGCCAATTTCCAAGATATGTACAACAACTATGGCGTTAAAGCGATTGTAACTAAAATTAGTGAAGGTACTTCTTTTAAGGATAGTACAGCTGCAAATAACATTGCAAATGCTCAAAAAGCCGGCATGTATATTAGCGGTTATCATTTTGCTCACTACAATAGTGTTGCTAGTGCGATTGCCGAAGCGGATTATGCTGGTAAATTGGCTCAAGCGGATGGCTTACCCGAAGGGGCTGTATTAGCTACTGATGTTGAAAGTTCCGAGCAAAGTTCTGTGTCTGAAGCACAAAATGATGCTGATAATCAAGCTTTTATGACAGAAGTTGCTAAATATGGTTATCGTTCGACAATTTATACTATGGGTTCTTGGGTCGGCAGTGTAATGAGTGTCGATACCGGTTGGATCGCATCATATCCATATAATCCTTCTGGACAAGAATGGTATACCTCTAATCATGGCTGGCAATGGTCGAGTTCTTATACTTTTAGCGGAA